>NZ_JMDX01000439.1:0-2373 GCF_000935845.1 Paenibacillus sp. E194 | reverse complement strand
AAAGAAATGGCGCGCCCTGAGAGATTCGAACTCCCGGCCTTTTGATTCGTAGTCAAACGCTCTATCCAGCTGAGCTAAGGGCGCAAATTATATGGAGCGGACAACGAGATTCGAACTCGCGACCCTCGCCTTGGCAAGGCGATACTCTACCACTGAGCTATGTCCGCAATTTGTCGTTCAAAACGATATATCAGAAGCGACAAGTAATAATATATCATAAGGGTTCCAGTTATGCAACCCCTATTTCGAAAAAAACTAAAAAAACTGAAAAACCTTGCTGTTGAGCTACTGCAGACTCAAAGATGTCTGTTCTAGGACGCCTCATCACAGCGCATAACAGATATTATCATGCACTAGCTCCATCAGTTTTCTACGTTCCCCGTCCCCTCTGAGCATTTCACCAGGCCGCCATAGTGGGAATGCAATCGTTATTCCAGTCATACGTCCCCCTATTCGCTCTAGATGGGTTTGAGACGCCTTACGTTCTAAATCCTCTCTATAAGCGTTTAAAAGGGCTCTTACAGGCTCCTGAGCTTATCCTAAGCCCAATTCCACCTATCCTCCACACAATAAGTTAATAAACCTGGACGCGTAGTGAGATCTACAATCAATATTAGATCATTTAGTTATCTAAATAAACAGCTTAACGGTAAAAGGCCTGTTCGAATAATGAATCAATCGCTTCGGTATAAAATGAATTATTACCAGTCAAAGGTGGTGTATTATTTAGAAGATGTAATGATTAGGATGATGATTGTCTTGAATCATCGATCAATTCGTTTCTTCAAATCATAACCTTCGGAATATTGTTTAGAATCATCATTTCAAGAAATGCAGCATTCAGCTTTAGCAGATCAATAAGCCCACAACTCAGAATTAGCCGATTGAAAGAACGTTAAGCTTTTCAATTTATGCAATCATTATTCCTCTAGAGTATAGCTTTCAGCACTCGTCCTATGCTGTGTGAGAGTGTATAGGCGATACATACCCAGATAACCTAGAGACTATTCTTATAGAAATGATACATACCTCATGCCGCTTATTAAACCTGCGTAAAACATAACCCTCTAAGAATAAACAGTTTCAAATGAGCGCTGTTTATGGGCTAAAATAAGTACAAGTGAGGATCGAAAGATGATAGAAGGAAACAAAGAAACGCTAACCAGGATAGTGGGTAAGTCGTTTGGGGGTGTCCGGAAAACATTGAGGGCATAGGAGAGGAAATTGGGAGAATGTCTGCAATACGTGTTTGCAAGCATTTAGTAAGCAGTAACCAATTCATTAAACAATGATGTCCGAATCTAGGGACGAAGAATATCGAAATAGTTAAACCCACCTTTTTTAAGCAGCAAAAAACCCTTGTCCGACAAGGGTTTAATGATATGGTGCGCGTAGAGGGACTTGAACCCCCACGCCAAAGGCGCTAGATCCTAAGTCTAGTGCGTCTGCCAATTCCGCCATACGCGCACGATATTTAACTGGTGAGCCATGAAGGACTCGAACCTTCGACACCCTGATTAAAAGTCAGGTGCTCTACCAACTGAGCTAATGGCTCTTACAAATGGCTGGGGATATAGGATTCGAACCTATGCGTGACGGAGTCAAAGTCCGTTGCCTTACCGCTTGGCTAATCCCCATCGAGGTAAAAATGGTGCCGGCGAAAGGAGTCGAACCCTCGACCTACTGATTACAAGTCAGCCGCTCTACCAACTGAGCTACACCGGCATATTATGGTGGACGCTGACGGGATCGAACCGCCGACCCTCTGCTTGTAAGGCAGATGCTCTCCCAGCTGAGCTAAGCGTCCATGTTGTATGTCTGTTTCACCAGCAACTCTTATATCATATCAAGATCGTCTAACTTGTTCAACCCTCAATTTTTACCAGTTGAGAAGTTGTAATGGTGACCCGTAGGGGATTCGAACCCCTGTTACCTCCGTGAAAGGGAGGTGTCTTAACCCCTTGACCAACGGGCCATGCAATAGAAGTCTATATAAACTACTTCGATCTCTTCAGTGGAGCTCTCAACCGGGATCGAACCGGTGACCTCATCCTTACCATGGATGCACTCTACCGACTGAGCTATGAGAGCAAATGGCTCCCCGAACAGGACTCGAACCTGTGACAACTCGATTAACAGTCGAGTGCTCTACCAACTGAGCTATCAGGGAATATTACTGGACTCTCACAGGACCCTTCCTGTATGGAGTCCTTACAAAGGACTGCTTGGCGACGTCCTACTCTCCCGGGACCCTGCGGTCCAAGTACCATCGGCGCTGGAGGGCTTAACGGTCGTGTTCGGGATGGGTACGCGTGGAACCCCTCCGCCATCGCCACCAAACAGCATTGGCTAAAGCCAATATGAAGTTCAAGG
>NZ_JMDX01000438.1:0-2386 GCF_000935845.1 Paenibacillus sp. E194 | reverse complement strand
CCATCGAGGAGATGGCGAAGGCGATAACCGAGATGCATCAAGAACTTTACACGGAAATACCTATCGCTGAGGAAAAAGCCTATTATCCATTATCTTCAGCGCAGAAAAGGCTGTTCATTGTAAGCCAGCTGACAGGAGCCGAGGTAAGCTATAACATGCCGGGGGTGCTGATTCTCGAAGGAGAGCTGGATCGTGCGCGATTCGAACGGGCTTTCCAGAAGCTGATCGACCGACATGAATCGCTGCGGACAAGCTTCGAGACGGTACGCGGTGAGCCTGTGCAGCGCATTCACTCGCAGGTGGAGTTTGCAATCGAATATCACCTTGCAGCAGAAAAAGATGCAGAGGCGCTGATCACTCATTTCGTACGTCCATTCCAGCTTAATCAAGCACCGCTGCTCAGAGTCGGATTGATTGAAACTGGACATGAACGCCATATTCTGATGTTCGACATGCACCATATCATTTCCGATGGCGTAACGATGGGGCATGTCGTGAATGAATTCTCCCGGATATATGCAGGCGATCAACTGCCGGCGCTGCGTATCCAATATAAGGACTATGCTGCATGGCAGCAATCCAATGAATATGCAGAGAAGCTTGCGCATCAGGAATCCTATTGGCTGAAGCAATTGGACGGAGAACTGCCGACGCTCGAACTGCCGACTGATTATGTGCGACCGGCTGTACAGCAGTTCGAAGGTGATGTGGCCTTGTTCACCTTAACGAACAGTCAGGCCGAGCAGCTGCAACGATTAGCGGCAAACTACGGCGCAACCTTATATATGGTTCTGCTTGCAGCATATACTGTGCTCCTGCACAAATATACGGGACAGGACGATATCATTGTCGGAACACCGATCGCGGGCCGCAATCATACGGAATTGGAGCCGCTGGTTGGGATGTTCGTCAATACGCTCGCCATCCGCAATTATCCAACCGGTGAGAAATCCTTCGCGGAACTGTTAGCGGAGGTGAAGGATACGGCCCTCGCCGCATTCGAGAATCAGGATTATCCGTTCGAAACGTTGGTAGAGAAGGTTCATAAGTCTCGGGATATGAGCCGAAATCCAGTGTTCGATACGATATTCAGTGTTGAGCATGAACAGCAGAGTTCCTTCCATATCGATGGGCTTCGGATAAGTCCATACCCGCACAGCCATTCTGTCGCGAAGTTCGATTTGACCTTCCATGCCGAACAGAATGAAGAAGGGATACTATGTGGACTAGGCTATGCGACTGCTTTATATGCGAAAGAGACTGCGGGGCGGATGGGAGAACATTTCGTGCAATTAATAGATGCCATCATCGCAGAACCGAATGCGAAGCTAATGTCACTGAATATGATGAGCCTGCAGGAGAGAGAGCAAGTAAAGCTGGTATTTAATGATACGATAACGAGTTATCCGCGGGAGAAGACGATTCAACATTTGTTCGAAGAGCAGGCAGAGAAATCGCCGGATGCGGTTGCTATCCAATTCGGAGAAGAACGGCTCACATACCGCGAGTTGAATGAACGGTCGAATCGTTTGGCGAGAACACTGCGAGGTAAGGGTGTAAAAGCCGGCCGCTTCGTAGGTCTAATGACAGATCGTTCGCTAGACATGATTGTGGCGATTATGGCGACCCTGAAGGCAGGCGGGGCATATGTGCCAATTGATCCGGATTATCCGGAAGAACGCATTCGATACATGATCGACGATTCGGGAGCATCGCTTCTAGTCGTGCAACGTCATTTGCAGTCGAACCATATTGCTGCGGATTGCATGGTTGTACTTGTAGATGATGAGGACTCCTATCACGCAGATGGCACGAATCTGGAGCAGCATAATGGGGCTTCTGATCTCGTCTACGTCATTTACACGTCAGGTACAACGGGAATGCCGAAGGGGAATTTAACAACTCACCGCAACATCGTTAGAGTAGTGCGGGATGCGAAATATATCGAGATCGATCAGCATGACACGGTGCTGCAATTATCCAGCTACGCTTTTGACGGCTCGACCTTCGACATATTTGGCGCCTTGCTGAATGGAGCGAAGCTTGTACTGATTCCGCGCGAGGTAGTGCTCGACGCTGGACGACTGGCCGACACCATCGAGATCGAGAAGATTTCGGTCATGTTCATTACTACTGCCTATCTCAATCTGCTCGTCGACTTGAGAGTGGACAGTCTACGCCATATGCGCGCGATATTGTTCGGTGGGGAACGCGCATCTGTGAGCCATGTGCGCAAGGCGCTCCGGCATTTGGGTCCAGGCAAGCTTAAGCATGTATACGGGCCAACGGAGAGCACCGTATTTGCGACTAGCCACAACGTTGATGAAGTAGCTGACAGCGCCGTAACGATACCGATCGGACGCCCGATTGGCAATACGGCCGTATA
>NZ_JMDX01000437.1:0-2402 GCF_000935845.1 Paenibacillus sp. E194 | reverse complement strand
CTGCTCCAAGTAGGAGGAAGTTTTGCTCTCCAGCAGCATCTCCGGTGTCCATGATGAATCCGTCTGACGAGAGAGCCGCCATAATTCAGCTTCGGCAGCATTGCATTCCACTTCTGCCTCTCCCGCTGCTTCTCGCCAATGTTGGACGGTATCCGTCAACTGTGCAAGCCGTCTTGTCTCCGACTCCAGATCTAGCAGCTGTTTGAACGGCTCCTTCCCTTTCTTACGGGCAGCTACTGCTTGCCGCTTCTCTTCCATTCCTCTGCAAGCAGCTTCCGCCTCAGCAAGCTTCCGATCAAACTCCCGCCACTGGGCAGCATGCTCAGGCAGCCTTATTGACAGATCTGTCGGCTGTTCATCCAGCTCTTGCTTGGCGGCTATATAGCGAATCCACGTACCGGCCACGCCGCTTGCGCGTTCAGCCTTAGCCAGTTCCTCCCGTTGTACAACCCGCTGCTCTACACACTGATTCAGTTCTAGCTCTATGCGAGTCAACTGCTCCCCTAACTCACTTAGCTTTCCCGCATGACGATGCGCTTCTCGCTGAACTCGTTCTAGCTTGTCCATCGTATGAAGGGTCTGATTGATCAACTGATTGCGGCCCCTTGGCCGAAATAGTCCATCCATCGATTGCTGCAGCCAGCGCTCCGCCTCAGTTATCCCTCTGCCGCCATACAGCCCTGTATCATATAAATAGGCCCCAACCTCGTCATCCTGCAGCGTTTGCAGCTCCTGCAGCTCATCTAGTGTTATGCCAAATAAGCGGCAGAAGAGTCCCGCGTTCAATCCCCCTAACAGTTCATCCTCCAATTGAGATTGGCTGACATCTGTCAGAATTCCTGTTGCAGACACCTTACGGATACTCGTATGGAGCGAACCATCCCGCTCCCACCGCTCAATCGTCCATTCGGCACTGCTTCGATCGAGCACGCTCATCCGTCCCCCATATACAGCCCCTTCGCTCGGCACATATAGGGTATGGCTGCTTCTCCGCTTCGGCAATCCATACAGCATATCCCGAATAAAATAGGTAATCGTACTCTTCCCTGCCTCATTAGGTCCATAGAGCAGCGTAATCCCCATATTCGAACCGCGTTCCGCAAGTGGGATTACCGCATCACGGAATCCTCCATACCCCATAAGGTGAATCTGTAATATCTTCATGAACGCTTCACCCCGCTCTGGAGCCACTCCACGGCTAACAGCATCGCTTCCCGCACCCATTCCTCCTGTGACTCGCTGGATTGGGAGGCAAGCCAATTCCGCAAGCGTGGCTGCTGCAGAAGTGTCTCCAATGCTTCCTGAATCAGCGCTTCTCTAGCTGTGTCATGCTGTTGTGCCTGTCTCGCTATTCGGATCAAGTCTCCTGGGAAGCTATCAGTCGCCTCCCACTGCTCAATATCAATATCAGGTGTACAACTGATGCGCAGTGCGATTGGCCACAGAATCCCTGACACCTCTTCAAAAGAAGCTTGGTCAAGCTCTTGTGCTTGCCATGCTTCCCTCCATTGTTCGGTGAAGGATTCCTGCTGCAGCGAGGCATACAAGGGCGTTCGTCCTGTCAGTTCCACACGAATCAGCGTTAATCGTTCCCTATCTTCACCTTTCCAAGCTGCCATCTTCTCATCAAGCAGCTGCATGATAGATTGAAGTGAACTTATCCCACTAACATCGATCTGCTCCTGACGCCACCGAACCGTATCCAATGTTTCGAATTGCAGGCTGACATCACCAAGCTCATTCACATTAACCAGGTAGCAGCCTTTTGCACCTGTTTCTTTTACATGCCTGCCTTGTGTATTGCCGGGATATACAATATAAGGGGACTCGTGCAGCACTTCTCTCTTATGAATGTGGCCTAACGCCCAATAATCATATCCCATTTCCACAAGCTCTCTCTTGGAGCATGGTGCGTAGGGATCGTGTTCCGCACTCCCATCAACCGTTCCATGTAGCAGACCGATGCGGAACAGTTGATTAGCTGCAACCAACTGTTGACTTATATGTGTGGTCTCCTCTACGCTATCTGCATGCACCATACATTCCTCATCATGGGAAAGGACATTCCACGCTTGCACAGCGTTCCTTTCAGGACAATTGGGATACATCGCTGCCAAATTCTCGTATACCGCCATGTTTCCATAAGACATCCCGCATACAACCGCTACTGGCGAGGCATTTTTACTCGGAACAATAACGGCTTGAGGTTTATCCGTAGGAAAAACGGTCACATTGCTTGGCCACTCCCACTTTACATCGCGATGAAGCGGATCGTGATTCCCATGAATGATGTACACGGGAATCTGCTGATCCTGAAGCTGCTCCATCCCCCGCTGAAGCCTCCACTGCGCCTTAAGCGAGCGATCTCTGCCATCGTATAAATCGCCGCTAATGACACAAAG
>NZ_JMDX01000436.1:0-2427 GCF_000935845.1 Paenibacillus sp. E194 | reverse complement strand
CATACATAAAAGCAAAATACTTAATTGAAGAGGAGAAGAAGCGTGAAGAAATACATATCACTAATTTTAACAATTATTTTAGCGTTTACGAGCATACCACTTACTTCTGCACAAGAAGTGATGTCATCCGATAGTGAGCTGTCTAATCTTTCAGTTACGGATGCAGTATACAGCCAACAGCCTAAGGATCTAGATCCGCAAGATATCATTACAGTTTCCTCAGTAGCTGAAAAATTTCAAGTTGATGGTGACTGGGTTTACGGTGAAGTAACGAAAGGATACCTGCTGCACCATATCTATGAGGGGCTGTTGGAGAAGCAGCGCGGAGGCTCGTACGAGCAATATATAAACGGCTTGTATCCTCATGTTGCACAGCATATTGCAGAACAACAGCCTACGGTAACGACAAGCGTATATGATCATTTGCCGGAAGTGAACAATGACGAAAAAGCGAATGAAACGAGCGTAACGGATTCCGTATATGCAATTCCTAAATTTCGCTCCAAGCGATCCCTGTCATCGTCTTCTAGCTATGATAGCTTTGCATTAAAGCAAAGAGAGTTGAAGTTCGATCAAGCACCGTATTCAGTCGGGAGCGTTGGTGAGAATATCTCGACAGTTGATGGTTCTCTGCATGTAGAGCAAACTGATCTCATTCTTCCTGGACCGAATGGTTTAGACTTCGAATTGCGTCGTGTGTACGATAGTTCGCGCGGCAAAGATGATATTTATTTCAATGAAAGGACTTATAAACAGTCTACCCGCAAGCTAGAGGAAGATGATCGTTCGCCACTAGGTAAAGGGTGGATGTGGGATATCCCTTATCTGAAACTATCCGATGGCCAACAATATTTATACCTTCCGCAGCGTGGAACATTTGCTTTAGATGGCTACGATATTGTTGGTTATCCCTTTAGGGATTTAAGCTTTGGCCCACGTTATGGAGAGCCAAGAGGGGCCAGATATGTTCTTGCAGATTATAAACAGGGAATAGAATACCTTTTTGATGAAGACGGGCTTCTTCTTCAAATTCAGGATGAATATGATAATTCCCTTAATTTTTACTATAGTTATAAGGAACTGCATATGGTTCTTGCTTCAACTAAAGAGGGAAAAGATAAGCAAAAATTCAATGTCCTCTTCATCCAAGACCGTGGTGATAATGTACAGGCATCGTTGTCATATACAGATCCTGCAACGAATCAAACAAAGGAACAAGTCGTTAAGTATGTAAAGAAAAAAATTACCTTAAACAATGAAGAACAGTATGTTTTAAAAGAGGTTATCGATCCGGTAGGGCGAAAAACGACTTATTATTACGATATTCGTTCGGATCTATTTTTTAATATCCTTCCAGGATATGATGTTTTTACGGATTTCACGAATCGAATGCTCTATTGGGGGAAAAATGATTGGGCTACGTTGGGGATGATTGAGCATCCAACCAAGGCACAGACGAAGTTCGAAACTTCCGTAGTCTTTCACAAGGTAGGTTTCTACGCTCAAGAATACCAAGTACAGTATAATGAACGCAAATTGCTGTACAGCACCAATAACGGAGCCACGGTCGTAGCAGATCGGCAAACTATCGCGTTTCCAGAAGATTTAGGAAAAGTATTCGGAAATATCACCTATGAGGTTAACGTTGATGATGGCCGTACCCTCACGAAGAATAACTATTCTGTTAGTTATAGAGAGAGGTATGAAGATCTAAATTCCGGGGCTCACTATACGTTCCCGCCGGATCCGCCGATTCTTTATCATAATAAAAGCGAATCGATAGCAAAGGGAAGTAATGATCGCAAGACTGTCACCTACGAATATAATAAAGATGGAGATAGGGAAAAAAGACATTCCAAGCCAGTTCGCATTCATGAAACCAGTTACGGAGCTTCGGGATCATCTACGAAGACGACAAGATACAACTACGATGAGTACGGAAATGTGACAGAGGAGACTAATCCTCTAAACGTAACCAGTCGCTATGAATATGAGTATATTCCGCAAGCCAGTGCTCAGAAGCTAACGAAAATGATAACGCCGGTTGGACCTCAGACCAATCTGGTTGCCCGCTATGAATATGAAGCCGAGCGTGGAGGACTTCAACAGGTAACATTGCAAGACGATCAGGGGCGGTTATTGAATCAAGTTCGCTATGAGCGCGACGTGCATGGCAATCCGACGACGATTCAAATCAAAGGCGATAACGCGAAAGATACCGTCATTCGGCAGGAGTTCAATGAAATCCATAACTATATGTTTCCGAATAAGCAATCGGTAACGGTGACGGATGCGGATGGTGTGTCTGGAGAGTTGACGAGACAAGCCAGATATATTCCTCAGACTGGTATACTGTATCAATTTGTGGATGGCAAAGGACAGGCCATCACCTATACGTATGATGATTTCGAATCGTGTAACTGCGGT
>NZ_JMDX01000435.1:0-2424 GCF_000935845.1 Paenibacillus sp. E194 | reverse complement strand
CTATCGAGGAGATGTCTCAAGCAATCTCGCAAATGGAGACCTCATTGTATACAGCCATTCCGATCGCCGAGGAGCAAGAATACTACCCGTTATCTTCGGCTCAGTTGCGACTCTATATCATGAGCCAGCTGGAAGGAAGCGAGCTCAGCTACAATATGCCAGGCATGCTGGTGCTTGAAGGACAGCTGAATCGAGATCAATTCCAGACGGCATTTTTGAAGCTCATCGCTCGTCACGAGACATTGCGTACTGGCTTTGAGATGGTAGACGGCGAGCCGATGCAGCGCATCCATCGCAATACGGAATTCGCTATTGACTACAGACAGGTATCCGAGGACGAAGTTCCGGAGATAATTGGACAATTCATCCGACCGTTCGACCTGGAGCATCCGCCATTATTGCGGGTCGGGTTGTTCGAAGTTGGGCAGGATCGGCATATTCTCGTCTTTGATATGCACCACATCATTTCTGACGGTGCCTCAATGAGCAATCTAGTTGATGAATTTACTCGATTGTATGCGAATGAAGAACGGCCGCCGCTGCGTATCCAGTACAAGGATTATGCAGTATGGCAGCAGGCGAGTGAGAATCTTGAGAGGCTGAAGCGCCAAGAGGACTATTGGATGAGTATGCTGCAAGGCGATCTTCCGAACACAGAGTTGCCGTTGGATTATGATAGAGCGGCGGTTCGCAGCTTCGAAGGGGAGCAGATCGAATTCGAAATTAACCCGGTTGTGACGGGCCAGCTGAACCAACTTGCTTCTAATCATGAGTGCACACTGTACATGGTGTTATTGTCCGCCTATCAGATTCTGTTATCCAAATATTGCGGTCAGGATGACATTATTGTCGGTACTCCTGTTGCGGGTCGCAATCATGCCGATTTGGAGCCATTGATCGGTATGTTCGTCAATACCCTCGCGATTCGTAACCGTCCGCAGGGCGATAAAACGTTCCAATCGTTCTTGGCAGAGGTGAAAGAGTCAACATTAGGGGCATTCGAACATCAGGAGTATCCATTCGAGGAACTGATTGACCTCTTGAAGCTGCAGTGGGAGACAAGCCGCAATCCATTGTTCGATACGGTGTTCGTCCTCCAGAATACGGAGGAGCGTGAAGCCGGAATCGGTGGACTGACGATATCGCCTTACGTGACAGATGACTCGGTCAGCGCGAAGTTCGATCTGACGCTGTCTGTATCGGAAGAAGACGATGGGATGAAGGGAAGCTTCCTGTATGCTTCCAAGCTGTTCAAAGCAGCTGGCATACACAGAATGATGAGAGATTACTTGTCAATACTGTCCCAAGTATGCGAGAACCCTCGCATCCGCATTCAAGATATTTCGATAAGTGGACAGCAGACACAGGAAAAGAGCAAGATCGACACGATCGAGTTCGCGTTCTAAAATGTGCTGACAGCAGGTATTGCGGTAAGGCAGCAACGCCTTACCGCCTCCACCCTGAGAAACCGCGCTTATCGAACGATCATAGCAAGGATTGCAGCTCTATCAATTTGGTTAACTAGGTGCACAACCTTGTTCTACATTTGTACATGTACACAAGCGATACATGCTGTGCTTGGAACTGTGTAATTGCGGGAGCGCGTGGCCGCTGCAGGAACGCGCTCTCCTATTCCATTACACCCGTTAAGACAGGGAGGTTCACGAATGAAGTCGGTATATGAGAAAGAAGAAGCCTATTGGAATGGGATGTTTGATTCGGATGACAGCATGAGCATCTTGCCATATTGCAGTACACACGGAAGAGAAGCGAACGCGGATACGAATGCCGCCAAAGTGTCTATGATCCGGGCACTCCCAACAGATCTGTCAGACAGAATGAACACCCTTGCGAACGGTTCGGATATTGCCCTGTACATGATTGGATTGGCAGGGGCCACTTGCTTGCTCCACCATTATACGAACCGAGAAAATGTGCTTGTAGGCATGCCGACGATAGATGAATCGGATGATGACTCATCACCTCGTGACGTACTCATTATGAAGACGAATTTGACACGCGGAAGCAGCTTCCGTTCCGTATTGGGGTCAATCAAGACAGCTGTCGGAGGAGCAGTGGAGCATCGTCATCTTCCGTTTCGGAAGATGGTACACAACCTAAACCTGGAGATGGACACGAACGGACTTCCGGTGATGAATACGGTAGTGTCTTATTCAGCCATACATACCGCTTCTATCGACCTTAGTGTCAGCTCCGACGTCATGTTCCGATTCGATGCGAAGGACGATGGCCTTCATTTGGAGGTGCTTTATGATGAAAGTCGCTATGACGCCTCCTATATTGCCACTCTATTCGAACATTTTTTTCCGACTGCTTCATTTTGTGTTATTCCAGCCGGACCAGCCTATCGGCAATGCCGTGTTATTGTCCGAAGATGAGAAGCATCGCCTGCTTCATGAATTT
>NZ_JMDX01000434.1:0-2444 GCF_000935845.1 Paenibacillus sp. E194 | reverse complement strand
GGAGTTGAGATGCTGCTGCAAGAGTATGATGGCTCGGATCATCAAGCGAATCCGATGTGCTGCCTTGGTCAGCGGTTGCATTCTGTTCCACTGGCTGCTGCTTCGGAATGTCGGTCAAATGCATAACGCCGAAGCCTCCAGATGTGCTTGGTTCGCCATTATGTTGCTCCCACCGTGTAAGGTTGTAGGAGACGGACATCAGAATGCTCACAGGCACTTCGAACTCTTTCGCTGCAGATTCGAAGGCTTGCTGGAGATGCTGCGAATTCGACTTGACTTGCTCCGCATAGACAGACGGTGCACTGTTGAATGGAGCAGGCAGCGTAGGCGCAAATACCGAGGCCGCCAATGAGGCGACAGTGAGAGTGAGCGATAGCTTTTTCCATTGGATTGTTTGAAGTCGTTTCAATTATTTCCCTCCCAAAATGATAATCACTAAGACAAGATGATACCGCTTTCAAAACAGAATTGGCATCCACAAAATCGCTTCCTTTTTGACCACCTCCATTCCATAATATGGGGATTGGTAACTATTATATTATCTTTCAATTAAAATTTTCAATATATTTTTAAAAGACGAAATATTTTTTCAATATTCATAGAGACGACTCTCCTATCAATCTCTCAGGTACCATATACTTTCTCCAAAATTTCCCGTAATTTATGGAGTGTCGATCCTTACAGTCCTAATCGGCATGAAATGACAAGGGAGGTAACGGTAGATGAATAGCCATCAAATCAATGATCATGCGGTGTCACGATGCAAAAGCATTCAGGTACTCGTCCATGGATTACTGCAATCGATGGACAGTTCCGTCCAGAAACAGGATGCAGCTATACGCCTGTATGGCGTATCTGCATTCGCATCTATGCTTGTTAGAAAGAGAGGGCTGCAATCGGAACTCGCCGCAATCGCGGGTGTGCTTCACCATTATTATTTTTACAAAACCGGTATCGAAGATTTCCCTGGCCCCAACAGCTCAGAGGCCGTGAGACCAATGATCCGTGACCTTAAATTGTTCTCTCAAGAAGAGCAGGCAACCATCCTAAGAGCCATCTATTATCATGATGACAGACATCAACGTCATGGAGCATACGAAGAAGTCATAAAAGATGCGATTGTACTGCAAAAATACTTCCAAACCCCGAACAGCCAAGTAGATTCGAGAGATTCACACAGACTTCAGCGGGTATTAGGAGAATTAGCGATTCCATATTCCTACGAGACACCACATAACAATACGAGCACGGAATTTCCTAAAACAAGCAATTCCACCGACAAGCGTCAGATGCTGGCTGACATAGCTGAATCGCTCGCAAGACGGAACATTATTGGTGTGCCAGGAGATAAGCAATACCGAGAAATCTGCAAGTATTGGCCAGATATGAACATCTATCAAGACATCAGAGCTAGCTGGTGTGCTGCATTTGTCTACTACTGCTGTAGACAAGCTGGAATCGCCTTGCCGATACGATATCCCAATGGCATATATCGATTAGCCGGGGTAGGTGCATGGTTGGAGTGGTCTCAGCTGCCTGAGACCGGATTTTTCTACCGTGATGGACAAGAAGGATTCACACCGAAGCGAGGGGATATCGTCATCTATGACAAGCTGTTGACCGATAAGCCGCACGATCATATTGGAGTCGTACTCGCTTGTGAAGAGAAGGAGATTGTAGTGGCTGAAGGGAACAGAGATAACCAGAATTACTCCTCTGTGTTCCGGAGAGACAGACATCATTGCATACTCGGTTACATTCGGATCGACAATGACTATGCGTTTCATTTTGAAGGCAGATTGAATTCAGCATATTTAGGCGAGTAAGAATGCTAAGTTTATTCGCATAATTGTAGGCTGTACTTGATTTCATCTCGGGCGGGAATTACATGATCCTGTGGGCAATATAAAAAACAAACTTGACATACTCAGAGAATGATGGATATTATAGACTCAATATATCTGTGATAAGTATATTCCCGCCTGAACCACAGTAATTAGTATAAAAAATTGTGAGATGGTTGTCAGTTATGCATGATGATTACTATTTCGATGCCGGCAGGCATCTTCAACGATGAGTGATGTAACATCGGTTTAATTTGTCCGCTATATGTAGTTACTCAATTTTCGTCTTAATTAAAGATATTATCAGTCCGTAATATCCATAAATATATTCATGAACGTTCAAATTTTCGCAAAGGAGGTGATGAGGAACATAGGACATTTCTTATGGCGGGTAATCTATTCAACCCAATGCATTGTCAATCAAGAATATAGGAGGAAGATTCACATGACCATTTGCCATACTACGGATAGAACCTTTGAAAGTGATTTGAATAGCGAAGGCTTGACATTAGTTAATTTTTTGGGCGCCTTGGTGCGGTCCTTGTCGTGCTTTTGCTCCAATACTCGAAACGTTTGATCAGACGCAACTCCAAAAGATAA
>NZ_JMDX01000433.1:0-2452 GCF_000935845.1 Paenibacillus sp. E194 | reverse complement strand
ATGATCCAGCGCCAATTGCTAGGCGGATTATGCAAATGAGTGTGCCGGACGGCAATGTGCTTATCGAGAATATATTTATTACGGATCACATGTTGGATACACCAATTGAAGAACCTCGCAGGTGGAAGGGAATCGTGCAGGATACCGTTCTTACCGATGAACATGCACAGAAGCTGCGAAGCATGTCTTCGATCTTGCCGGAAAGCTATCGTGAGATGTTGGTGGAGGCGGATTATCACCTCTCATCAGGAGCCTACATGATGCTGCCCGGAAATTGTCCAGAGCTGGTCTCGATCGGATTCCAAATGTCTGCCGCTACTCCTGTGCGTTAATTGATTCCAAACGAAGGGATTTCACAATGAGGAGAGATTGCAGGAAGCTATTCAATCTCCGTATGCCTATTGTACAACGATACAGCTTGGATTACGTAAGAAAGGCAGGGTGAATCCGATTGAGTCTGACATCCTTTCACTACCGTTGTTCCCAACAGGTGGATCAGCCGTTAATGACGATCGAGCAATCCTCTTTTCGCTGTAGATTTGCTTACGCACGAGCGGGAGAGACGGCGCAATATAAGGATAACAATCAAGATTATTTGGCCTTTCGCATAGATGGTGGTTCGCTCAGCTTTGTATTATGCGATGGGGTCAGTTTGAGCTACCAAGGAGATTTTGCTGCGAGGTTTCTAGGTGCCCATTTATTGGACTGGATTGCTGTTCAGTCTGAATTGAATGCCGAGTCTTTGCATGCTTATCTGGATTCTCTACGTGATGCAGCAGCTGAGCAAATGTCTGGGCTGCCGATTCCCTCGGGACTCCCTCCACTTGTGAAGGAAGTATTGGAAGACAAGAAACGAATCGGCAGCGAGGCGATGTTCACCTGCGGGCGGATCGATGGCACTGATGGAACGGATGAAGCAGAGCCGTATAGTCGAATATGGCTTGCATGGCATGGGGACGGGCGACGTCGATTATGGCAGCATGAACAAGAAAGCTGCAATCTATTCGAGTCTTCCAGCTCAAGTGGACAACGGTGGTCAGTCTATCGTGGTCTCATCGGCGGAAGAGCTCATACCTTGCACCACCATATTGAAGGCAATGCACCCCTTCGGCTGATGGTGTATACCGACGGGTTCTCCGAATTGGACAGCCTGCCGTATCCGCCCGCAGACGAAGTGCTCCGCCATAAGCTGGAGTATCGAAATGGAGAAATGCTGGAGGATGATGTGTCTCTGCTCGACATAAGCTGGTCATCTCGTGGAAAATAAGGAGATATGCCAATATATCACATGCCGAACGCTTGCGAGTAAGGTATAATCGTAGCAAAGGAAATTTGAAGCTGGGCCTCTCTTGTCTATCTGCAGATACAGGTGACGAACTGCAGTGCTCGACAAATGGGAAATAAAGAGACGGCATCCAAGCTGAGGAAGGTTGCCACATGAAGAGAAAACACGCAGATCGCTACGATTGGAAACGGATTTTGTCCAAGCAGTTCGCGCTAACTGAAGTAGATTCTCCGGAATTTACAGGCTACATCTCTCTGATTAAATTCAATGCGGTGCGGCAGCCGTTAACAGTGACAATGGACGGGAAGAGAATAAAGCTCGTAGATACAGGATATTGCTGGATGCAATATTTCCCCTTGCATGAGCATTATTCAATTACGACTGTATTTGATGAACAGGGAGAGGTCATGCAGTGGTACGTGGATGTTTGTGAACCGGTCGGAACGGACGAACGGGGCATCCCCTATTTCGACGACTTATACTTGGATGTTGTGCTGCTGCCTTCAGGCCATATCTTCCTCTTGGATGAAGATGAGCTGGAAGAAGCTCTGGAGTGGGGACGCATTACCCATGATCAATACAGCATAGCTGTGAAAGAAGCTTCCCGACTTGTTCAAGAAGTGAAGGAACACCCATTAGTTAGACGAAGTAAAGAGGACTTTATAATGATGCAGCAATTGCTTGTGCCATGAGAGAAGACTGATATCAGTCTTCTTTATTTCTTTATAGCACTTGTTCGCATATCCGCATAACTTGACTCCGTAATTAGATCCTATCTATAACTGGAAGTTATTTCGTATTGGTATGCAGTAGGCTAATTTAGTTCTAGTCACCATTACCCAACCAATTTCGGCGCTCATTTGACCAAGGGATGGGTGTGGGTTGAAACTTTTTCCATACCTGATGCGTCTAAGATATGTGCCTTGCAATTTGGTTGATACAGAAGTGATAACAGCCTATTTTTCGTCGAGCTGCGGGTATGAATTTACTAGCCCAACAGCAATTGTCATGTATGCGCTCACACTGGCCTTGCTTCTTATCACTGCTGTACTCACATTGCGCAAATAGGAAGGAAACGTAAAAAGGGAAGTGACAATGCCGACATTAGCCGATTGTTCGGACAAGCAGTAGCGCAGCTGCACAGTGCAGCAGACTACGTTTACCAAG
>NZ_JMDX01000432.1:0-2498 GCF_000935845.1 Paenibacillus sp. E194 | reverse complement strand
TTGAAACTGGATGGGGTTAGAAGTGGATTGCATTGGACAGGTCGGAGATAGAAGGCTAACGGTCTGTTGCAGCGACAGGGAAATAAATCCGAAAATGGACTAAGGCGATAATCCTGGCAGCTGCGCGAGAATATTCGCATATTGGGCAATTGCCGCAGTTCCTTCGGAGGTCAATGCATAAATCCCCCGGCTCTGGCGCTCAAACCACCCGTAGTAATTTTTCTGCAAAATGCTGGCTGCATCGCCAACTCCAGCTCTGCTGCGAACAACTGCAGCTCGAAGCGGGCCCTCCTGCAGAACATTAGCCACTCGAAGCGCTTTCTCGCGGTAGGCTGTAACGAGCGGCTGCTTCGTCGTGCCGCCTACGTTATAGTCGCCGCTGCGAGCATGGAATTCACGGACAAGCCTTGCAGCTCTAGTCTTGGACGTTCTGACAGGCTTCGGATTATATACCGCTTTCTCCTCTTGCTCTACCCACCCTGGTGGATGACAGATCGCCTCCACAAATGGCGCCTTGCGTTTATAGAAGGTGACGAGCAGAAATCCTAAACCGAGTCGTTCGCATAATTGTCGAAGTCCGGATACCGGGTGGCTGCTGCGGGTTGCTTTTTTTTTGGCAACAGCAACGTAGACGGTGGACGACAACTTTAAGCGATCAAGCGCCTGAAGCAGCAGCGTCACGTTGAAGGAAGACTTCAATTCAATAATAATCGGCTCTGCTTCCGGTGCATCTGGGCGGATAGCAACCATATCACAATGGCGCACCTCACCCCGAACATGATATCCAATCGCTTCAAAGTACGTCTTAATCGGGGAGTACAGCTCTGATTCCTTATGAATGACTCTAGACGAGTCCACTTGCTTCTCCCTCGTCTCCCTCGTCTCCCTCGTCTCCTTCGTTTCCTGTTGTTGCTCCAGCTCTGCTGCGATTGAATCCGAGCGGATAGGCGCTGCGCTCTGTGAGCGTGCAGCTTGCTTCGTTTTTTTGGCTCGAGTAGAAGGGGATGTTGATTTGCCCATACGAACGGTTACTCCTTTCCCGATGAAAAAGGGGGACAAATCTTGTGATGATTTCTCCGGGCCTTTTTCCTATAACTCTTCGTCCCATTATACCATGCTCATGATCGAACCAAAGGTTGGGCTTGTATATGCAGAAAATTTCGTGATATTCACAGGCTTGTTCCGCATAGTTATGTAGTACACTAATTTTTTCTCTAAAGTGAGACAGACGCAAAGCGGCGATGGAGGGCTGTGTTGCAAATCGGGAGCAATGGAGGTTTAAAGGGATGGACATATTCAAACGGATTTCAGAACATCGTGCCGAAAGTGAACAATTGGCCTGGACCGGAACATTTAAACAATATGTCGAGTTGCTGCGTCGTGACCCCGCTCCGGCGATGACGGCACATGCGCGCGTGTATGAGATGATTGCGTCGTATGGTGCGGAAGAGGTTAACGGGCAGACCAGATATAAGTTTTTCGATAAGGAAATATTCGGTCTTGACCGTGCCATTGAGAAGCTAGTGGAAGAATATTTCCACTCCGCTGCGAAGCGGCTTGATGTGCGGAAGCGGATATTGCTATTGATGGGGCCTGTGAGCGGAGGGAAATCAACCCTGGTCACGATGCTGAAGCGGGGCATGGAGCAGTATTCCCGAACCGAGCGGGGAGCTATATATGCAATCAAGGGCTGCCCTATGCATGAAGAACCGCTGCACCTGATACCGAATGAACTGCGGCCTGAGGTTGAGCGGGAGCTAGGTGTTCGCATTGAAGGGAATCTCTGCCCGTCATGCCAACTGCGATTGAAGACGGAATATGGCAACGACATCGAGAAGGTGCTGGTGGAACGAGTGCTTGTATCGGAGGAAAATCGGATTGGAATCGGGACATTCAGTCCGTCGGATCCGAAGTCGCAGGATATTGCGGACTTAACGGGAAGCATTGACTTCTCTACGATAACGGAGTTTGGTTCGGAGTCTGATCCGCGCGCGTATCGCTTCGATGGGGAACTGAACAAGGCGAACCGCGGCTTGATGGAATTCCAGGAGATGCTGAAGTGCGATGAGAAATTCCTGTGGAATCTGCTGTCGCTCACACAGGAGGGGAATTTCAAGGCTGGACGATTTGCTCTAATCTCGGCCGATGAGCTCATCATCGCTCACACCAATGAGGCGGAGTACAAAGGATTCATCGCGAACAAGAAGAACGAGGCGCTTCAATCCCGTATGATTGTCATGCCGATCCCGTATAACTTGAAGGTGTCGCAGGAAGAGCGCATCTATTCGAAGCTGATCAGTCAGAGCGATATGGGTCATGTTCATATTGCTCCGCATGCGCTCAAGGCAGCTGCCATATTCTCCATCTTGACCCGATTGAAGGAGAGCAAGAAGCAGGGCATGGATTTAGTGAAGAAGATGCGGATGTACGACGGTGAAGAGGTGGAAGGCTATAAGGACAATGATCTAGAAGGAAATGCAAAAGTGAATTTTCCGAAG
>NZ_JMDX01000431.1:0-2502 GCF_000935845.1 Paenibacillus sp. E194 | reverse complement strand
GCCGAAGTCCACACTGCACCGCTAGATATAACGATCTACGTTGACGCTTTGACCCGCGCTTCGTTATTCGGTTACTGTCTATTCGTATCGACTTCTCTCTTATCCAGCTTTGACTGCGAGATCTCCCAGCATATTTTATTAGGACTTTCTCTATAATCTCCACCTCATCCATTTGTCCTTGCAGACAGCTCTGCAGCACTTGTAGTGATGTAGCCGAGTATAGGT
Organism: Paenibacillus sp. E194; assembly: GCF_000935845.1. NCBI lineage: Bacteria > Bacillati > Bacillota > Bacilli > Caryophanales > Paenibacillaceae > Paenibacillus > Paenibacillus sp. E194. The sequence goes on along the minus strand of NZ_JMDX01000431.1, from coordinate 2,277 downwards.
CGCTAAACACTCCTTCATAAGCCGGAATTACTTGATCTAACAATGCCCTATTGTTGAGCTTGGCTTGCACATATAACGATGTAACAAACTCATGCTGGCGGGTAGCGTGTTGAAGTTCCATGTACGACTCATCCCAGATTCGGTGTGGCAAAGCATCTCCTCTGTAAAACATTTCGGCTAAGCTCCAAGCATCTGCCTCGTCGGTTTTTACCTTACGAAGCCCCATTCCTTTTGCTCGCTTGGACTGTAGCGGATTAAGAATAATATGACGAATGTCCTTTCGAGTCAGGTAACAAACGACCCCTCGGTGATAATGCCCTGTAGCTTCCATTATAACTACCGGCTCCGCTCCTGTCCTTGTTTTTAATTCTGCACACAAAGCGCTGAGCCACTCAAACCCTTGCTCGTTATGATAAATCTGTTTCGCCTTTCCATAGGGTTCATTTCTCCCTAAAAAGGCTTGAATGACACTGCTTCCTTTTGATACATCCATTCCTATTACCGGTTCCATAATACCCTCCTTAATGATACTCGCCGGCACTCCCACGATGGCTCCAAACCCATAGCTTCGCATGTGATACGGGATCTTCAATGTCCCAACCAGCTCAAACATGGTCATTGGAGGTGGTGGGAGAACAGTTTTTATTTCGGGGTTTTCCCCCTAAAAGCCGTACGTCCTCCCGGCTACCGCCATCTTAATACACCTACAAAAATAGGCCAACCAGAAAGTCCGGTTGACCTAATAATACGAAAAGCCGCTGAATAAACAGCGGCTTGATAATCTACGGCTTATTGGGGTCCCATATTGTAAATGATACCTGCGTAAACTCCCCAAATATTTTTGACTCTACCACTTCCACTACCATCATAGTGGGTCCCAGTGAGATTGAGTGTCCCTGCAAAATTCCCTTTTACATAAAACATCGTCTTTGGGACACTATTTATATCATTATAGTATTGCTTACTCAAAACACCCTTAACATACTGCTCAGTAGCTGACAACGCAACAACATTGTTAATTGTTGCTTTAGTTGATTTTGCAGCCATTCCTGTTGTTGGAGCCAAAACACTTGCCATCAATGCTACAGTTGTACCGAATACAACTAGTGCTTTTTTCATTGTAACAACCCCCACATATTGGATTTTTTGTTTTACACCCTCATTGTATCCTAATATTTGGAAATAGGCAATAGATTTAGTATTTTCTTTCTAAAACAAAATACCGCCCCCTAAAGAGCGGCTATCCTGTATCTTATAGAAAAAACTAATTAGTATTTAACATCAACAAATGCCGTCCCACTTGAAATTATAAGAAAGTATCCATTGCCTCATAAAGATAAAACAAAGAGAGATGACTATCACCTGCTCGTTTTGAAATTTTACATGGCTCGTTATTATGAAAATAAACAACAAATCTCTGATATGAAATTCAAATTAGAGATGGAAGAATTAAAACTGACTGATGACATGCTAATTAAAAATGTTACTACTATCTTAATCCCTGTTGTTTCTGCTATGGCTGCCTTGATTGCTATTTCTATTTCGCTTCAACGTAACGTAAACTATTCTAGTGGAATTATTACTATGTCAGGTTTTTTTATTTTTTCTTTTGCTGCTTCGTTGATTGACAGGGTTAGAACAAATCATCTTGAAGCAATAAGGATCAGATTAAAGTACTTAAATCAAGCTATATTAAATAGCGAAAAGGAAAAATAAATAATGGCGACTACTCTGATATAGGTGCAGTCACCATTGTACTAGATATAATCAAATAAATCCGCTTGTCTCGAATTAAATCTGAGTTTTTCATCTGTCGACTCCTCAAAGACTTGTACAGTACCTCTTTAAATTTCTAGAATATTAGCAACCTCTGCATATGGCTCCCAGCTTCCGCTCTTCATGCTAACCCCTACTGCCTTATATGCGTAATTGAAATTGATGTCAATTCGGTATTCCTTTTTGGATCGTCCTTGTTTTGCCATCAATGCCATGTGTATTATCTCCTTTCAAATAAAAGAGCCCCCCTAAAGATTGGTCAAGACCCCATTTTTAGTGGACATAGAAAAAACACCTAAGCAGCAAGCTGTCGTCGGTACTCTACTGGCGGCAGCTTCTTTAGCTTTCTTTGTGGTCGATTATGATTATAAAAATGAATATATTCTTCAATTCGCCTTTGTGCCTCGTCCAAACTTCGGATATGATAAGGATAGAGCCCTTCCGTTTTGAGATGCGAGAAGAAGCTCTCCATAGAGGCATTATCGTAACAATTGCCTTTCT
>NZ_JMDX01000430.1:0-2518 GCF_000935845.1 Paenibacillus sp. E194 | reverse complement strand
GGCTACCAGCTTCATCATATTTATCAAGGGCTGCTTCTTCAGCAGAAGGGCGGATCGTATGAGCAGTTTATGGAACAGCAGTACCCCACGCTAGTTATGGATCCCCTACATGCCCATAATGCAAGTGTAACTGCTGCCGTATATGGCCCCATCTCTGTGACGGATCAGGTTTATGGAGGAGAAGATCCTTTATCGGTAACCGATCTAGTATACAATACCCAGCGTCGAGCGAAGAGATCACTGAGCGACGATAGTCCATACGACAAGGTTGCGCTGCAGCGCACACCGATTCGCTTGGATCAAGCTCCGTATGCGGTCGGTTCGGATAGCGACCATATTTCGACCGTAGACGCTTCCTTACGCGTGGAGGCAACGGATCTGGTCATGCCCGGAGCTAACGGTTTAGACTTTGCGCTGCGACGCGTATACGACAGCTCTCGAGCCAAGAACGATATTACTTTCAACCCCGAAAGTTATAAGGAGAATGTCACGAAACAATCAACCGATGAAGAAGGCAGGTTCAAGCTCGGAAAAGGGTGGATTTGGGATATTTCCTATTTCAAAAGAGTAGACGGACAGATGTACCTTTATATTTCCGGCTTAGGCACTTATCGAATAGATGGATCTAATATAGTAGGGTATCCTTTTCATGATCTAAACTTTTCCGAGTCAGAGAATGTAAAAATAGGAAGTGAAAAGGCTGCGTATGAGCTTGCCAATTATAAAACAGGGGTACGGCAATATTTTAATGCCGTTGGCGACTTAATTCTAATAAAGGATAAAGACGGGAATTATATTCAATTCATCTATTACGGTACAGAACTAGGTACAGTAGTGACGTCAAACAGTTCAAGAACCGGTGCCAATGCTATGCTTTTTACGTATAATCCCGATAATACAATTGTCGTGGAAAGCGGAGGTCGGAAAGTTGTCTATAAAAAGCAAAGAGTGATCTCTATTAACGGAGAATCCGTCCTAGAACAAGATCTACTGACTGAAGTCATCGATCCGATGGGGCGATCTACCAAGTACAATTACAGTGTATGGAAAGACCTTTTTTTCAACTTTGCCAGGGATCATAAAGATTACTACAAAAATAGACAATTCGATTTAATGAGACTCAAATGGGGGAGAAACGATACCATCGCCTTAAGCCTAATTGAGCATCCAACAAAAGCGATTACCCGGTTTGCATTCGATACTACGGTATTCCGCAAAATCGGGGAGTATGCGGAAGAGGAAACGATTCGCTATAAAACGCGTAGGGACTCCTATAGTTCGACCTCTGGAACGCATCAAAATGAGTTGATTTTCACGTTCAATAACGGTGATGTAGGGAAGGAGTTCAAAGATAACTCTTTCTCGGTGGATGTAACGGACGGTCTGAAAACAACGACCTATGTGTATGACAAACGATATAATGGGAGTGATGCCCCATCGAGTCTATACTTGGAAGAAACGAGGACGCGTACAGATAGCGGGAATGAAGGACGAAAGGTCAAATATGAATATGACAGAGGAATGAAAAACCCGAACCCAATTCGAATTGAGGAGGTTCGAAGCAGCGATGGGCGAAACTCGGCACCTCGAATTACGACTAGAACGTATGATGGGAAAAATTGGGGGTATATCGTTTCTGAAAAGAACCCGTTAGGCGCCACAAGCAGTTATGAGTATGGGGAGCTGGGATCTCCGAATAAGCAGAAGGGGCTTATCCGCAGCGTTGTGCCTACAGGGCAAAGCAAGAACCTGCATTCCGAATACCAATATGATCGAAGTACTGGCGGACTGCTGCAAGTGCAATCTAAAAACGAACAAGGAACGATCGTGCAGCAGTTGAATTATGAATATGATCCCATGGGGAATCCGATCACGATACGCATCAAGGGAGAGCCTCGGGATACGGTTATCCAGCAAGAGTTTAGCCCTGAGTTTCGAACGATGTTTTTGAACAAGCAATCGGTGAATGTTACGAATGTCGACGGAGCACCGGACAGCATCGTATCCCGAATGGAGTATAACACATCGACAGGAGATCCAACGAAATACATTGATGGAAACGGAAATGAAACGAAGTATACGCATGATAAGCTGGGACGGATGACTGCGGAAATCTATGCGGACGGCACACAGACCGCCGTAGTTTACGATGATGCAGCAAACAAAATTACGATTACGCACCCGAACAGACCGCAAATTGAAAAGTGGTTCGATCCATTGGGGAATCTAATCAAAGAAACAAATGGACGTGGTGGGGTAGCCAATCATACATATGATCGCTATGGTCATATGACGCGAAAAGGCACCTTTGACGGCAATTGGATTCAATATGAATATGATGCTTGGGGACGCGTAACGAACGAAAACTTCATCTATGGTCAAAACAGAATCGTATACGACGATGCCGACAACACGAAGACGACTTACGACGGAGCCAATAATGGAATACGCGAGACGTACGATGTGATGGATCGTTTGATAACCAAAGAAGAAATCAAACCGTCTGGTCAAGCCGTGG
>NZ_JMDX01000429.1:0-2529 GCF_000935845.1 Paenibacillus sp. E194 | reverse complement strand
CGCCAATCAAGCCGCAAGGAATATCGAAAGGAAGCAATATTAAGGGAATTAAGGTAAACTGGGGTCAAGCAAAGACGTTTATCAATGATAGATTTGAAGCTTTACAAAAGTCTGTTGGGCAACTGTCCAAGAATAAGCTGGCGTATGATGGGCCAGATGTAAACTATAAATCGTCAACGCAGAAGCCTCTTGAACCGACGAAGAATCAGATTGAGGTGCGGAAATATTATTCGGGGACCGAGCCGGAGAATTCATCAGGTGCAATGGGTAAAAGTAAGAATTCAAGCGGTACCGGGAATAATGGTAATGAAAAATTAAACAAAAACGGTTTGACTCCAGAACAAGAGAAGCATTATAGACAAAAAATAGATGAAGCTAAAGCACGTGGAGATCAGAAGGCAGCGGATGATGCTAGATATGAACGTCACCGTGAGGAAAAGGAAAATAGAGGTGAAAAACCTTTAAATCGTAAAGATTGGGATACTATCAATGAGCGTCTAAGAAAGAATAGGGAGCGTGGAAGAGAAGAAGAAATAAAAGGTAGAAAGGCTTTGGAAGAACATCTTGATCGTAAATTAGAGGATAATAATGCCGACGAGGTCGTTACGTATACATCTAGTGAAGGTCATGTTACACGCCCAGATAGTATAGCTCGAAATAATAAGGGCGAAATTGATTTAGTTCATGACCACAAACACAAAGCAGGTGAAGACCAAATTGTTCATAACGACAGTCAAATTAGAGCTGAAAGAGAAATGCTTAGAGATAAAAACGGTCGCCATGTTGTAACAATATCAAGTGACAAACCTGATTTAAATGCTATTCCTCCTAAGCCAAGACCAAGCGGGCCTTTAGGAGACAAAAGTGATATTTACTATACCGATCCGAATAGCGGAAAAGTGACTCACAAATGGGAACCTAATCCACGTTTACCTGGTGGAGGTAGATGGAAAAAGCTATGAATAATCATTATTAAAAATTTTATTCTTTAGCGGTAAGGAGGATATGATATGAAACCTGATTTATTTTCAATTACAATGTATCCTACGGTATCTTTAAACAAAGAAGATATACTAGGTCATATTTTGGATGTCTTTGAGTCAAACGAAAAATTTGCTCCTACCCATTGGGGCAACAGTGAAATGGTAAGGGTCGAATATAATCGTAATGAAATTCTTGAAAAAGTAACTTCAGAGCATAAGGTAGCTGAAATTTATCTTCATCGTGATAAAACTGTGAAATACACAGGGAGCTTTGAAGTCAACTGGAGTCCACGTTCATTTTTGAAGTTTGATTTTCATAAATCTATGCCGCCAAAAATGTGGTCAGCTTTTTTTGAGTTATCTGATCGGATCGCAGAAATTGTAAAACCATGTTATGGAGTGACACATATTTTTTGGCCTTCATCATATCCTTGGAATACTGAGCGTGAACGCCTGCATATGTGGATGGATATATGTTCTTATCCTGTGCCAGTTAGATATCTTCCAAATGGCCCCTTGGGGATAGGGGCGAGGACATACTTTAGTAGTCACGTTTTGGAAATGTTTGGTGAAGGGTTGTTGCTAAATAGTCCAGGAGTTGTATCAGAACTTAACTGGGGTGGTATTTGTATCGATATTTTGAATCGACCATTAGAAACTGATAATGACACGTTACTTGATAGTTGGTTGAGTGTAATGAAATATTTGGAATCCGCTCAAGTAATGGCTATACCAAGTTTTGATGAGGATCGGATGGGCGTATCGTTCTGCCCTAATGCCGCTTGGAAGGATTTCTTAAAAGACGAATAAATATGCAAGGAAGTGAAATTAATAATGGATGAGAATAGTAATAGTAGAACAAGAGTTATAGAAGTATTAAATAGATCCAAATTCAATGATGAGGTTATCGATGGATTGGATATGAGTGATATGGATCTCACTTTTTTAGACCTGTCAAAAGTTATGGCAGATGGTATCATTGCAAAACGAGTCATGTTAAGAGCGTCCTCGTTACTTAGAGCGTCGTTTCTAGATTGTGATTTTGAATCAGCTGACTTCAGAAGTTGTAATTTAGAGGGTATCGACATTGCAGACTGTGTCCTTAGTAGGGCAAACTTCCAAAAAGCAAATATGAAATATGCAAAAATGAATATAAGTATGTGCTTAGAAACTTGTCTTGACGAAGTCGATTTATCCCATGGAGAACTAATAGGATCAACTTTAATTAATGCTACCTTTCGTAATGCAAATTTATCTGGGATCAATGCTAAACAAGCAAGTTGCTCTAATGCTGATTTAAGTAGTGCTAATATCACAGATGGTAATTTTGAAGGGACAGATTTTAGAAATGCTAATTTATCTAAAGTAGATGCTAAAAATGCTAACTTTGCAAGTGTAGACTTAACAGGAGCTATACTTTGTAATGGAATTTTTACAGGAGTTGATTTTACAGGCGCCAAACTTGACAATGTAGTTTGGAAGGGAGTGAATGTGGACGGGGCTAAGTTTGACAAAAGTGTTAAGGAACAAGTATTAAAGATGATCT
>NZ_JMDX01000428.1:0-2537 GCF_000935845.1 Paenibacillus sp. E194 | reverse complement strand
GGAGATACGGCCTGTACCCAAGATTGCAACTCTGGAAGTTGATGATCGGAGTAAGAACATACCGCCAGCGGAACCGATGTTGTGATTGTGATTGTGCTGCCTTTCAATTCGTTCGGGCCAAGTTTGCCTTCACGTCCGCGGCTAGCCAAATCTTTAATATCGTTAGCGATCATCCAGATGCTGCGACGATCTGCATCATTGATTACAGGAACCATCAAGCCGTTGTCTGTATCTGTTGCGATACCGATATTGTAGTACTTTTTGTACACGATTTCGTTGTTTGCTTCGTCGATCATTGCGTTCATCGCAGGGAATTGACGGCAAGCTGCAACGAGTGCTTTTACGATGAATGGAAGGTAAGTTACTTTCGTACCTTTCTTCTCCATCATTGGCTTCAAGCGTGTACGGAATGCAACAAGCTCGCCAACTTCCACTTCGTCCATGATTGTAACGTGTGGAGCTGTGTAAGCCGATTTAACCATTGCATTGGAAATCGCTTTGCGGATACCTTTGAATGGTACGCGCTCTTCTTCAGCCGCACGGCCAGTTGCAGCTGCTGCTGCAGGCGCTGCCGCTTTTGCTTCAGCTTTAGGAGCTTCAGCTGCTGCTGCAGGTGCTCCGCCGTTAGCGAACGCCTCTACATCTTCACGAGTGATTTTGCCGTTCTTGCCAGTAGCAGGAACTTCACCAATGTTCACGCCAAGATCACGAGCATGCTTGCGAACGCTTGGAGTTGCAAGAACATCACGGTTAGGTGCTGCTGCTACGCCTTCAGCCTTAGGAGCTTCAGCTGCTGCAGGTGCTGGAGCTGCTTCCTCTTGAGCTGCTTCTTCCGGCATATCTTGCTCAGGAATTTCACCTTCAGCGTCGATGATCGCTACAACTTCGCCCATGTGGCATACTTGACCATCTTTCGCGAATACTTCCAATACCGTACCATTTACAGGGCAAGGAACTTCAACGATAGCTTTATCGTTTTGTACTTCCATGATGATGTCATCATCAGTTACCTTGTCTCCTGCTTTAATGTGCATTTTGATAATTTCGCCTTCGTGAAGGCCCTCCCCTAGTTCAGGGAAGCGATACTCAAATTTAGCCACAGTAAAATCCTCCTTCTCTCTGTTCGGTTCTATCTTAGAAGTTCAATACTTTGTTGACGCCTGCTACGATACGAGCTGGTGATGGCAACCATTGATCTTCGATTTGTGCGAAAGGATACACTGTATCTGGACCTGCAATGCGAAGTACAGGTGCTTCCAAGTGAAGAATCGCTTTCTCGTTGATTTGCGCAATAACTTCTGCAGCTACGCCGGAAGTTTTTTGTGCTTCTTGTACAACGATAGCGCGGTTCGTTTTCTTAATGGACTCAACGATTGTGTCGATATCAAGCGGCGCCAATGTGCGAAGGTCGATAACTTCTGCTTGCACGCCTTCCTTTTCAAGCTCAGCAGCGGCTTTCATTGCTGTGTGAACCATCAAGCCGTATGCAAGAATTGTTACGTCTTTACCTTCACGAACAACTTTTGCTTTACCGATTTCAACTGTATATTCGCCTTCTGGCACTTCATCACGGAATGCATGATACAAGTTCAAGTGTTCCATGAAGAATACTGGATCATTGTCACGGATTGCGGAAATCATCAATCCTTTTGCATCATAAGGGTTGGATGGAACAATAACCTTGATACCAGGAGTTTGTACCATCAATCCTTCAAGGGAGTCTGTATGCAATTCTGCAGCTTTTACACCGCCACCGAATGGTGTGCGGAATACGATTGGCGCATTGTAGCGGCCGCCGGAACGGAAGCGCATGCGTGCTGCTTGAACGCACATTTGGTCAAGTGCTTCATAGATGAAACCGACGAATTGGATTTCAGCAACAGGACGGAAGCCTTGAACGCCCAAACCTACTGCCATACCGCCGATTGCGGACTCTGCAAGCGGAGTATCAAATACACGCTCTTCACCAAATTCTTTTTGCAAACCTTCAGTCGCACGGAAAACACCGCCGACATGGCCAACGTCTTCACCAAAGACCACAACATTAGGGTCTCGTTTCAATTCAACGCGCATTGCGTCGCGAATTGCTTCTTTCATATTCATTTGTGCCATTGCTTCGTTTCCTCCTTACCGTTATCACAGAACCATATATGGATTCGTTGTCCTCGCATGACTGCAAGGCCCGTTAACTATCAAATCGCTGTCCGAATTATTGGAAATCTGCTTTTTGCTCTTCCAAGAATTTCGGTGTTGTTTCGAACATGCTGTCGATCAAGCCTGCAACAGTCATTTTCTCTGTTTTTTTCAGCACGTTTGATTTCTTCGTTTACTTTTGCTTTTTGCTTCATCTTTTACGCGAGCTGTGTCTTCTTCTGTCCAAAGACCTTTTTGCTCCAAGTATTTGCCGAAGCGCACGAGTGGATCTTTGATTGCCCATTCTGCTTCTTCGTCTTTTGTACGATATTTTGTAGTATCGTCCGCCATGGAGTGTGGACGGTAACGGTAAGTCAACGCTTCGATCAACGTTGCGCCTTCAC
>NZ_JMDX01000427.1:0-2542 GCF_000935845.1 Paenibacillus sp. E194 | reverse complement strand
AATAAACGAAATGATGAAGTGAGGGATAAGATGCCTGAATATTCTCAAGTTCAAACCTATATAAAGTGCGATCAAAGCAATATAAAAGAGATTATGCTTGACTTTATAAGCACATTAAATGACTGCGGGATTCAAGACGCTGAAGTGATTTCTTCTTTTAATGGACTAGAATGGGTGATAGATGAGGATGGCTCTAAGTATGTGAGCGGAGGAGAAGTAACAAAAGAACTTATGATCGCTGGACAACTTATACACATTCGTCCTTTTGTTATGGGATGGACTTCAAAAGTATTCAAAGAATTGCAGCAGTCTTGGCTTGAAGCTAGCCTTCTCCTTTGGACAGAGGAGATTGTACAATGTCATTCAGATTACGTATTAAGAGAAGAACATAGATCAGTGATTTGGAAGTTAATGAATGCATTCTCACATTTCTCTAATCAATCTGGTGTGTATTTTACTAATGAAGCAACGGATGGCCGTCCTTGGGAAGCATTTGTACAGAACGACTTGGAAAATATATGGATGTTTGATGCTGCAATAATAAATAAAGACATTATGAAATATTATGAGGCTATCGACGAGTCAATATTTTTCTCGAATCTTCAGGACAATAAATTATTAATAGCTCGGAAAGAAACATGGATTACAGAACCTTGGTGATTGATTTTCAAGAAGGCGTCTATCTCACATAGCATCATTCACACATCGAGTAATCGGTTCTTGATCCGGTAGGATATCGATGCATTTTCGGTGAGGTACATCAGCGTTGTTAAAAAATTTCCATCTGGACACACCCATGTCATTTAAACGGATCGCGGCTGGTCACTTTGTGACCTGAAGGTGGCGGGGCGCCATGGGTATGAGCGATGTTTGTAAAATCAGCTAGGAATGATAAGATTATATCTAGGAGCAAGTACTATGAAGCGAATCTATAAGCATATCGAAGAATATACAGATCAGGAAATAAAAGATATTCTAACTCGTCAAGAAGTAGAGGAACTAATGTATTTACCACTTTCAGTTGGAATGTATCATCACAATTGGAAGTTTGCTCAAGATATATGTCTTAAATTAGCGCAACATGATAATCCACATGTAAGAGCGAATTCTATATTGGGGTTAGCACATATAGCAAGAACTAAAAAACAGTTGGATAAAAGACTAGTAAAACCAATCATTTTGAAAGAACTAAAAAATAATATAGAACATAAAGGTACAATATTAGATGCTATAAGTGATATAAATTTATTTATGAAATGGGAACTAGCAAGGAGGCATAATTATTTGAGCTCGACATAAGGACTTCTTGATGCTAGTTAGCTTATATATACCTGCCTCTCCTCATAAAATCGCTGTTCTATTAACCCACTTCGTTTAAAAGCTTTTAAAATCTAGAACTATGTAGTTCTTCAAAGAGATATATGGCATCTTTGAAACCATGTAGATAAATTTTACTTTCGAGTAATGTTTGTTTAGAGCTTTGGGCATTTTCATAGAGGAAAAAGGTATGTTGGAGGTTGTCAGGCAGGGCTTCTCGGATTGCTTTATAGTGTTGTATGGCTTCATTTGAAAATCGTAAAAAATCAGTATCTGTATTTGTAAGGTTGCTGTGCAATGATTTTAATCGAGCACGAACTAGTGGATCAATATTTATCTCCAATGAATTTTGCAAGAATAAGTCCTCCTAGTATCATTTAAGATTACAAAGTAAAGTTTGTTTTCATGAGTAAAAGTTTAACATATTGAAGAATATAGTCAAGAGAACACAAATATAATTTTGATTAAGTAAAGATTGTTCAATATAATTAAAGAAATATTTAACTACTTTGTGAGGAGTTCACGATGATCAGTTATAAACCATTACAAAAATTGCTGATAGATAGGGAAATAAAGAAGCAAGATTTATTGAAAATGACAGGGATTTCTTCTGCAACAATGGCCAAGTTAAATACGAATGAATATGTTTCATTAGAAGTAATTGATAAAATTTGCTCAGCACTAAATTGTCAACCTGGTGATTTGTTGGAGCATATTCCTGAACGAATGAAGTGAAAGAACCTAAAATAAAAGTGCAAAGATTTGTGGTTCAAAGAAGTACCCCGTCGTATAACAATGCATCTACGCTGCAGGGCTTTTAGCCCCTTGGTTGCCAGATGCTAAAAAACAGAATATTAAAACAACACCGACCCGACCTAAGATAAGAGTTATCTAAAGGCCGGGTCGTGTCGTACATACGAGAACGTTAGGCGAAATCATTACTAAGAGGTGAAGACCCTGCAAAATGAAGATAAAGAACATATAAGAGAAAAATTATTGGAATCTGCCGAATACCGGATTGAGCCAAGCGTTGCAAAAGTTGTTCCAGGAAGCATAATAGGGGCTTCAGTGAACAACCTGCACCGACTAACCGCATCGCGACCGGCGCTGAAGCGCCTTAAGGTTCTCTGGATCGGTAGTACAAGAACTTTATCTACAATTCCCCAAAGCCCAAATAAAATGTAAGGAGGGAACCTCTTGACTACCACGTTCACGAAAGTAGTTG
>NZ_JMDX01000426.1:0-2562 GCF_000935845.1 Paenibacillus sp. E194 | reverse complement strand
GCCAGCTTTTCGAAACGCTGCCGTATTCAACGCCATCAAGAAAATTGCATCTCCAGCCAACGAGGAAAATCTTGACCGGCTCGAAGCACAGTTGCAGAAGATGTCCATCTGAGAACTTAAGGCGTGGGAGGGTCGGGCATGACAGAAAGCCATGCAGCAAATAGCGAAATCAACGCAGCGGAAGAATACGAATTGGTAACAACGAGGGTGATAAATGCATCCCCTGCTCTCGTTTACGAAGCCTGGACAAAACCCGAGCATTTGGCACAGTGGTGGGGTCCGAACGGGTTTACGAACACTTTTCACGAATTTGATTTACGGCCGGGAGGGACATGGGAGTTTGTGATGCACGGACCGAACGGAGTCGATTATCCCAATAAAAGCGAATTTGTTGAAATCGGGCCAGAACGGATCGTGCTGCGGTACCTATATGACCCCCATTTTCAACTCACGGCAACCTTTGAGGATCTTGGCGGCACAACCAGACTAACTATGCGCCAGCTTTTCGAGGATGAAGCCGTATTCAACGCTATCAAGGAAATCGCATCTTTACACACCAAGGAAAATCTTGACCGGCTCGAAGCGCATTTGCAGAAGATGTCCATCTGAGCCTGAGTACCTTTTCCGATAGACTCCTGCCGGCCGCGAGGCCGGTTTTTCCATGTATCTTGTAAGCGTCACACGACCCAGCCTTACATAGCTCTATCTTAGACTGGGTCGTGTGTTGTCTGGAGAATCTATCGTATTTTCCTTCTCATTCCGGCACTAATTTCAGTTCATTTCCTGCCTTTCGGTATTCATTCGGTTCGATACTCGTGACGTGGTATTGTCCGGTCGACCAGTCATCCACCTGGTCATGGTACCACTTGCTCAGCACATGTCCGGATTGGCCGGGCCCCACCACATTCATCGAACGGGTCGGATTGGACATATCGATGACCGTTCGCCACGGTGCCCCATGGGTGACTTCGCCGCTCTCCGCATCCCAACCTGCAGCCCCGACGGTGATACGGCCGCCGCCCATCGGAACAGACTTGGCATTAAAAATCAGATCCAACGGCTTCACAGCGCCAAGAGGATGAGCAAAATCAACCTGATGGAACTTGCCCCACTGCCATTTGTCCGGATGTTTGCCCTGCAGTGAAGCAGCCTGATCTACAGCCAGCTGGAATGCCTGCAGCGCCACCTTTTCGATTCCGCCTTTTTCGTCTATCCATGGCTCCCGCTCGCCTTGAAGCGCTCGGCGGAGCATTTCATCCTTAACGACCGATTTATTGTTAAACAGCTCCATCAAATCAGCGTTGATTTCGGATTTGAATAGCACATCATCAAAACCCTGCATCCACAGCTCAAAGCCAAGCGGCGCAGCCTGATCCGGATCATTCACTTTATTCCAGCCTTGTAAACGCGAAAGCACGTCGCGGTCGATTTGGCGCAAATCCGGCGAGTCTTTGATCTTGGCAATCAACTCATTAACAAACTCTTCTGCCTGAAGGTTATGGCGGTCAAATTGAAGTTTTTTCATATCCTCTACGGTTAGCTTATCCTTGGCAGACAGCACCTGCTGGATACGCGCTTCACGGTATGGCTGGGACCAGACGTCCGTTAGATGATACGGATAGCTGTCGCCGATCACTTTATTGTTCGCCGTAGCGATAAACCCTTCCTTTGGGTTCACGGTTGTGGGCAGTTCATCCCACGGGATATATCCCATCCACTCATATTCATCCGTCCAGCCTGGTACCGGAACCGAACCGTCGCCTTTTTTGCGGATCGGAATCAGACCGTTCCCACGGTAGGCAATTGTGCCGTCCGTAGAAGCAAAAACAAAATTTTGAGCAGGTGATTCAAAATGTGTCAACGCCTGCTTGAATTCCTCCCAGTTCTGCGCTTTCGCGAACATCTGAACCGCTTCGAGCTCGGTTGTTGCATCCAAGGCGATCCATTTCATCGCAAGCGCTGTTTCCTGCCGCTGATCATGTGCGAATTCAGAGATAATCGGGCCATGCCGGGTCACGACAACTTCATACGGCACCGGAGCCTCGCCTTTCACCTTAATTTCCTCTTGATAAACCTTGGCATCTTCCCATTTGCCCATATATTCGAACTGATGGGGATTGTCCGGGTTTCTTTTTTCAATATAGAGATCCTGTACGTCCGGACTCAGATTCGTCACCCCCCAGGCTATCGTGTCGTTATGCCCGAGAATGATCCCTGGAACGCCCGCAAAAATCACTCCGCTCACGTTCAGCTCCGGTGCCGAGAGATGTGTCTCATACCAGATGGACGGCGTACTTAGACCCAGATGTGGGTCATTGGCCAGCATTGGCTTGCCGGATGCCGATTTCTCTCCAGATACGACCCAGTTGTTGCTTCCGTTAAATGGATCCCGCGGAACCGCGGTAGCTGCCAGCGCTGTCAGATCAACCGGTTGTTCTTTTAACGCTTGAATGATCATTGCCCCATCCTTCGGATAGGTTGGCATAAGCGACTGAAATTTCTCGGTGGACAGCTTCTGCGCCATTGCGTACCTAAAAGCCTGACCCTCCCAGTTGCCTGCCA
>NZ_JMDX01000425.1:0-2566 GCF_000935845.1 Paenibacillus sp. E194 | reverse complement strand
ATTGTGCATTAGAAGATCGCGCGTTCCTCACGAATAACCTTAATATATTCAATATTGCGATTTTCTGGTCCCTTGACCGGAAGCCCAATATCGACGTGATCGCGAATATAATTGATGTTTTCTTGCGAGATGACTTCGCCTGGAAGCAAGATCGGAATGCCAGGCGGATAAACGTATATAAATTCTGCAATAATTCGTCCAGCAGATTCCTTAAAGGGAACGACCTCAGTATCCGCATAGAAGGCATCGCGCGGAATGAGGGACAGCTGCGGAATCTCCGGAATTTTGACGACGAGCTCCTGTACTTCATTGCGTTCATGGTGAAGATTGGACAAGTCGCGCAATGCACGGAGCAGAATGTCGATCGTATCCATGGAGTCGCCCGGCGTGACGAGACAGAGAATATTGTACATATCGCTCAGTTCGACTTCGATGTTGTAGTGCTCCCGCAGCCAGTTCTCCGTTTCATAACCGGTTATTCCCAAATGGCGGACATGAATGGTCAGTTTCGTCGGATCATAGCTGTAAGTCGCTTCTCCACCGAGAATCTCTTCGCCAAAGCAATACAGACTAGGAATTTCATTTATTTGCTGACGGGCAAATTCGGCCAGTTCAATGGCGTGTTCCGCCATTTCATGACCGTTAAGAGCCAAGTTGCGACGGGATGTATCCAAAGAAGCCAGCAATATATAGGAAGTGGAAGTCGTTGTCAGCATGCTGAATATGGTTTGTACACGCTGATGATTTACGAGTCCATTTTTCGTATTTACATTGAGCACAGAACTCTGGGTTAGAGAACCACCCAGCTTATGCACACTTGTCGCAGCCATATCGGCACCGGCCTGCATGGCTGACATTGGCAGCTTCTCGTGGAAATGAATAAGAACACCATGTGCTTCATCAACAAGTACAGGAACATCGTAAGAATGTGCTAAGTCGACAATCTCCTTCAAGTTCGCGCAAATCCCGAAGTACGTTGGATTAATGACGAGCACTGCTTTCGTATCTGGGTGTTTCTCCAAGGCTCTGCGTACCGAGCTGGTTGTGATGCCGTGATCGATTCCTAAATTCGCATCGCGCGCTGGCGAGACGAATACAGGCTTTGCACCGGCGAAAATAATGGCGGACATGATCGATTTATGAACATTGCGTGGAACCAGGATCTTATCTCCTGGCGAGCACACGGACATAATCATTGTCATGATTGCACTGTGTGCCTTGTACGCTGAAGAACGTATAATCGGCACCTAATGCATCAGCAGCAAGCTGCTGCGCCTCGGCGATGACGCTCGTAGGCTGGTGCAAGTCATCAAGCGGAGCAATGTTAATCAGATCTATAGATAGCGCTTGATCTCCGATAAAGTTTCGGAATTCTGCATCTGTCCCTGCGCCTTTTTTATGACCTGGAATGTGGAACTGCACCGGATTTTTGGAGGCATGCTCCGTAAGTGCGGTAAATAAGGGCGTCCGATGATGGTTCATCGCCGTATCACAACCTTTCATGTTGGCAATCTACTAAGCTGCGCATGGTGTGTCCTGCGCAAACAAGGTTAAGTTTAACAAATACGACCCGGAATGCAAGATGTTTTTCCTGTATGTAAGGGGAGAGGTGCGTGAATAAGTATTCGCACTTTATTCATTTTCGTTTCAAGGTATGGTGTGATAGGATGTACATATCGGAGGGAATTGTCATGAAAAAGAAAATGTCCGTTGTCATGTTCATGCTGATGATGGTGTTCATTGGCTTCGGTATCGTGATTCCGGTTCTGCCTAGAATGATAACGATGCAGGCGCCAATGAATTTCATTTGGGGCTTATGCTCTCGATCTATTCATTAATTGCGTTTGTGGTGTCTCCAATATGGGGAGCACTGTCGGAGAAGGTTGGCCGGCGTCCCATCATCCTTATCGGGACTCTCGGCTTCAGTATTAGCTATCTGCTATTCGGATTAGCTGATGGTGAGCTGTGGATGATGTATGTATCCCGCGCATTGGGAGGAGTCTTCTCAGGTGCTGTAGCTTCAGTTATTGTTGCCTATGTCGCCGATATCACGACGCCTGAGCAACGCACGAAGGGTATGGCGTTTGTTGGAATGTCGATTGGGCTAGGTTTTACATTTGGGCCAGCCTTTGGCGGTATTTTAAGCAGATACGGTTATAATACGCCCTTTTTCGCAGCTTCAGCATTGACATTTATCACATGCGTGCTAGGCTTCGTATTACTTAAGGAATCGCTGACTCCTGAGGAGCGCAAGGGAAGCCGCGAATCGGCTCCTTCACGCTGGACAGCCTTTACGGGACGAATGAAGTATTTGTATATATTGTCCTTCTTTGTTACCTTTACCCTGGCAGGATTGGAAGCGACGCTACTGTATTTTGAAGCAGCTAGAATCCCTGGAATTACAGAGGAGCAGATCGGATACATGTTCTTCTTCTGCGGCCTTTCAGGTGCGCTTGTTCAAGGTGGGGTTGTAAGACGCTACATCAAGAGCGGAGGAGAGAAGAAGGCGATTGCGGTAGGTCTGATTATATCTGCTGCAGGATTTTTTGCTGCTCTTATTGTCTTC
>NZ_JMDX01000424.1:0-2568 GCF_000935845.1 Paenibacillus sp. E194 | reverse complement strand
TGAAACTACAAAAGGTTGGTACAAAAGCGAGAGTAATTCACTTCCTCTAATATTGTACCATAAGGGCTTGTATACCGGAAATAAGAGATGATGTCAAGAAAATTTCAAGCAAATGGAAATAATTCGTGAATGGCACATCAGTTTATTGTCCATAAAGAGAAGAGTTATGTTACGATATACAGGGAACCTTAATCGGAATACATTGGATTTATACGATAATAAAACTATGAGGTGTATAATATGAAAATTTCAACGAAAGGCCGTTATGGCCTGACGATTATGATGGAACTGGCAAAGAGCTGTGGGGAAGGCCCAACGTCGCTAAAGAGTATTGCAGAGAAGAACCAACTATCCGAGCATTATTTGGAGCAGCTGATTGCGCCGCTGCGCAACGCTGGATTGGTTAAGAGTATTCGCGGCGCATACGGTGGCTATATACTGGCAGGCGTTCCTGAACATATTACAGCAGGTGAAATTATTCGCGTGCTGGAAGGGCCAATCTCCCCAGTTGACTTCACGGAAGAGGATGATCCGGCTAAGCGTGACTTGTGGCTGCGTATCCGGGACAGCATTGCGCAGGTACTTGATTCCACGACTCTTGCAGATCTGGTTAACTTTAAGGATGTAGGAAGCCAGGACAGCTACATGTTCTATATTTAGACATGATTGATGGACAGCAAGCTATAGGTTAACGACCACTTATCTTGAGAGAGAAGTTTGATATTGTTATTTTGACATACGGAATTGCAGAAACGAGGGAATACAATGGAACGCATCTATTTTGACCATGCAGCGACAACTCCGCTTCATCCGGACGTACTTGAAGCCATGACCGACAGTATGCATCAAGTGTTCGGAAACGCTTCCAGCGTTCATGCGTTCGGACGTGAAGCGAAGCTCGCCTTGAATCAAGCCCGTGATCGTATAGCCGCCCAGTTGGGCTGCCAGCCGCAGGAGCTTGTCTTCACGAGCGGAGGAACGGAAGGGGATAATGCTGCCATCTTCGGTGCAGCATGGTCTGCCTGGCTGAAGCAATCATCAGAAACTCCTGCTCAGCAAGGAAGCAGTGGCGATACATCTGCACGCAAGCCGCATATCGTGACGACTCAATTGGAGCATCATGCGGTGCTGCATGCGTGCGAGCGCTTGGAGCAGTTAGGCTTCGAGGTTACGTATGTTGCGCCGGATCAGATGGGGCGAGTATCAGTTGAGGCAATTGAAACTGCGCTGCGCCCGCATACTTGTCTCATTAGTGTCATGTATGGCAACAACGAGGTAGGCACGCTTCAGCCGATAGAAGAAATTGGCCGCTTGGCACGTGAGCGTGGCATTCTGATGCATACGGATGCTGTTCAGGTGCTCGGGCATTTGAAGCTCGAACTGCACGAGTTGCCGGTTGACTTCGCTAGCTTCTCTGCCCATAAGATTAATGGCCCCAAGGGAGTAGGCGTTCTCTATGCACGCGCAGGTGTTCACTGGGATCCTCTGCTGTATGGTGGAAGCCAAGAACGCAAGCGCAGAGCAGGGACGGAGAATGCAGCAGGGATTGCCGGAATGGCGAAGGCAATGGAGATAGCGAATGGCTCACTTCCATCGAAGCTGGAGGAACTTGCGCAGGTGCGCAGCACGCTGTGGACAGAGTTGTCAGCAGCTCTCGGCGATCGATTGGTCATGAATGGCCATCCTACTGAGCATTTGCCGCATATATTGAATGTCAGTTTCTTGGATGTGCCTACGGAGACAATGCTGATGAATTTGGACTTGGCAGGAATTATGGCTTCGAGCGGATCTGCCTGCACATCAGGCTCGCTTGAATTGTCGCATGTGCTGGAGGCTATGGATTTACCAGATGAGCGCAAGAGAACGGCTGTACGATTCAGCTTCGGTTTGGGCAATACTAGAGAAGAGGCTGCTTGCGCTGCGCAACAAATTGCAACCATCGTATCACGTGTTCGTACTAGACAGTAAGGGAACTGTCACAGCGTGAAAGGAGGGGCGTTTGAAGATAACGCGGCATGTTGGCCGGGGACGTACGTGAAATGAGAATCTACCTGATTCTGATGAGGAGCGTCCTGCATTTGGAAGTGAATGCCGTTAGCTGAAGAGGGGGCCCCGATATGAAGCTGTTGGAATTAATCGGCCTTCCCGTATACGGAATTGAGACGGGGAAGCGGTTGACCAAGGTAAAGGATATCCGCATTTCGAATGATTGGACTATCACACATATAGAGCTTGAAGGTCGCTCCCGCAAGGGATCACCACCTCCTTCTGTAAGCTGGGAAGAGGTAACCGCTTGTGGTGAGGATGCAATAATGATCGCGAATGATACAGCCATCCGGCATACGGAGGCTATCCATATAGAGAGGGCTTTCTTGACAGGGAATGGAGCGTTGAAGGATTTGCCTGTCATGACAAGTGAAGGATCGCAATTAGGATGGGTCGCCGATGTATATTTTCAGCCAAATATGGGTAACCAAGTAACAGGTCTGGAAATTTCAGACGGTTTGCTGTCTGACTTGTTGGAAGGCAGACGGCGGATAGATGGGACAAGCCGCTTGAAATGGGGAT
>NZ_JMDX01000423.1:0-2579 GCF_000935845.1 Paenibacillus sp. E194 | reverse complement strand
AGGATAAGCCCTCGACCGATTAGTATTGGTCAGCTCCACACATTGCTGTGCTTCCACCTCCAACCTATCTACCTCGTCGTCTTCAAGGGGTCTTACTAATTGGGAAATCTCATCTTGAGGGGGGCTTCACGCTTAGATGCTTTCAGCGCTTATCCCTTCCGCACATAGCTACCCAGCTATGCTCCTGGCGGAACAACTGGTACACCAGCGGTGCGTCCATCCCGGTCCTCTCGTACTAAGGACAGCTCCTCTCAAATTTCCTACGCCCGCGACAGATAGGGACCGAACTGTCTCACGACGTTCTGAACCCAGCTCGCGTACCGCTTTAATGGGCGAACAGCCCAACCCTTGGGACCTACTTCAGCCCCAGGATGCGATGAGCCGACATCGAGGTGCCAAACCTCCCCGTCGATGTGGACTCTTGGGGGAGATAAGCCTGTTATCCCCAGGGTAGCTTTTATCCGTTGAGCGATGGCCCTTCCATGCGGAACCACCGGATCACTAAGCCCGACTTTCGTCCCTGCTCGACTTGTAGGTCTCGCAGTCAAGCTCCCTTATGCCTTTGCACTCTTCGAATGATTTCCAACCATTCTGAGGGAACCTTGGGGCGCCTCCGTTACTCTTTAGGAGGCGACCGCCCCAGTCAAACTACCCACCTGACACTGTCCCCGAACCGGATCACGGTCCTAGGTTAGAACTCCGATACGAACAGGGTGGTATCCCAACGGCGCCTCCACCTAAGCTGGCGCTCAGGCTTCTCAGGCTCCCACCTATCCTGTACAGTCCGTACCAAAGTCCAATATCAAGCTGTAGTAAAGCTCCATGGGGTCTTTCCGTCTTGTCGCGGGTAACCTGCATCTTCACAGGTATTAAAATTTCACCGGATCTCTCGTTGAGACAGCGCCCAAGTCGTTACGCCATTCGTGCGGGTCAGAATTTACCTGACAAGGAATTTCGCTACCTTAGGACCGTTATAGTTACGGCCGCCGTTTACTGGGGCTTCGGTTCATAGCTTCGCCTTGCGGCTAACCACTCCCCTTAACCTTCCAGCACCGGGCAGGCGTCAGCCCGTATACTTCGCCTTGCGGCTTCGCACAGACCTGTGTTTTTGCTAAACAGTCGCTTGGGCCTTTTCACTGCGGCCCCCTCGGGCTATTCACCCTACCGAGGCACCCCTTCTCCCGAAGTTACGGGGTCATTTTGCCGAGTTCCTTAACGAGAGTTCTTCCGCGCGCCTTAGAATTCTCTTCCCACCTACCTGTGTCGGTTTGCGGTACGGGCAGCTTCACCTGGCTAGAGGCTTTTCTTGGCAGCATGAAATCAAGACCTTCGGTACTGTAATTTTCCCTCCCCATCACAGCCCAGCCTTAATGATGTGCGGATTTGCCTACACATCGGCCTCACTGCTTGGACGAGCATCCATCAGCTCGCGTCCCTATCCTTCTGCGTCCCCCCATTGCTCATAACGGTTACGCTGGTACAGGAATTTCAACCTGTTGTCCTTCGACTACGCCTTTCGGCCTCGCCTTAGGTCCCGACTTACCCTGAGTGGACGAGCCTTCCTCAGGAACCCTTAGGTTTTCGGCGGACATGATTCTCACATGTCTTTTCGTTACTCATACCGGCATTCTCACTTGTGTACAGTCCAGCAGTCCTCTCGGTCTACCTTCAACCCGGTACACAACGCTCCCCTACCACTGATACATACGTATCAATCCATAGCTTCGGCAGTATGTTTAGCCCCGTTACATTTTCGGCGCAGAGTCACTCGACCAGTGAGCTATTACGCACTCTTTAAATGGTGGCTGCTTCTAAGCCAACATCCTGGTTGTCTGGGCAACTCCACATCCTTTCCCACTTAACATACATTTAGGGGCCTTAGCTGATGGTCTGGGCTGTTTCCCTCTTGACAATGGACCTTAGCACCCACTGTCTGACTCCCGGATATAAGTACATGGCATTCGGAGTTTGACTGAACTTGGTAACCCTTGGCGGGCCCCGCATCCAATCAGTGCTCTACCTCCATGACTCTTTACTCCGAGGCTAGCCCTAAAGCTATTTCGGGGAGAACCAGCTATCTCCGAGTTCGATTGGAATTTCTCCGCTACCCCCACCTCATCCCCGCACTTTTCAACGTGCGTGGGTTCGGGCCTCCAGTGCGTGTTACCGCACCTTCACCCTGGACAGGGGTAGATCACACGGTTTCGGGTCTACGCCTACGTACTTATTCGCCCTATTCAGACTCGCTTTCGCTTCGGCTCCAGCTCTTCACCTTAACCTTGCACGCAAACGTAACTCGCCGGTTCATTCTACAAAAGGCACGCCATCACCCATTAATAGGGCTCTGACTTCTTGTAAGCACACGGTTTCAGGTTCTATTTCACTCCCCTTCCGGGGTGCTTTTCACCTTTCCCTCACGGTACTGCTTCACTATCGGTCACCAGGGAGTATTTAGCCTTAGCAGATGGTCCTGCCAGATTCCCACGGGGTTTCACGTGTCCCGCGGTACTCGGGATCCGTCTCGGAGGGCATTTACTTTCGAATACAGGGCTGTTACCTTCTATGGCGGGCCTTTCCAG
>NZ_JMDX01000422.1:0-2579 GCF_000935845.1 Paenibacillus sp. E194 | reverse complement strand
CCGAATATGTTCATCATCATAGAGGACGAACGTCTGATTGATAAGCTTCTCTGGTGTTATCACATGTTCCCAGCACAGTGGTGATTGCTCATTCACTCCGACAACAAGCTTGCCTTCGAGCAGTCTCTGAAATGTTAAATTGCGCTGCTGATGAAGGAGACTTTCCGATAAAGCGATCAATCCAATATCAATCTTATCCTGCTTGATTAGATCCACGATTTCTTTGGGGCCTTTTTCCATAATTTCAAATTTGACAGCAGGGTAATCGCGCTTGAAGCGGGATATAACATCGATTAATAAATGCATTGGCCCGGGAATTGTGGCTATCCGTAGTAGCCCGTTGACGGTATTGGTATAAGACTGAGCTTCTGCCTTTAGTTCATCGATCTTCACTAATACTTCACTCGCAATGCCAATGATTGCTTGACCTTCAGGCGTTGGAACCGCCCCTTGTCCACGTGAACGCTGAAATATTCGAATGCCGAGTTCTGATTCCAGCAAGGAGATGGACTGACTAATGGCCGAAAGGGTTACATGCGCTTGTTGTGCGGCTTTCGTTAAAGATCCAGTCTTAGCCACCTCAACAATGTTCTCAAGTTGCTCAATATTCATTTAGACACCTCAATCCTCACTTAAGTATTACTTAATTATATATTAGTTTATATAAATTTTAGTTAATTAGCTACAGTGATACAATAGAGGCACAGCATGAAGAAAGAGTCAATGAATAATCTCACAGGCATGATGAAGTGCGTACACATTTCGACGAGGAGGAATCGAGCATGGCTGAGAAAAGAGTAGCGGTTATTACAGGTGGGGCAAGTGGAATTGGGAAAGAGACGGCATTGAAGTTCGCCAAAAAAGGGGATCGTGTCGTTGTCGCTGACTTTAATGAACAAGCAGGACAAGAAGTCGTTGCCCTCATTGAAAAACTGGGCGGTGAAGCGATCTTTGTCAAAACTGACGTGTCCAAACTAGAAGAGGTAGAAGCACTCGTAGAGAAGGCTGTTGAAACGTTCGGCCGAATTGATGTGATGTTCAATAATGCGGGGATTGGCCGCGTGACTCCTGTGCTTGACCAAAATCTGAAGGATTACCATGATGTGATTAATGTGAATCAACATGGAGTTGCGTACGGAATTATTGCAGCTGGACGCAAAATGAGAGAGCTCGGCATTCGTGGAGTAATTATTAATACCGCTTCGGTGTTCGGATTTCTGGCTTCGCCAGGGACATTCGCCTATCATGCGACTAAGGGAGCTGTCATCATGATGACGAAGTCCGCTGCGCTTGAACTCTCTGCATATGGCATTCGAGTACTTGCTGTTGCACCAGGTGCTGTCGACACACCGATTATTCAAGGCTACAAAGATCAAGGCATGGTAGATGCGATGAAAGCGAAGGTTATTGGCAATAAGTTGACACAGCCTGAACAAGTAGCCGATACGGTATACTTGCTCTCCCTTGATGAAGCTAGCGCAATTAATGGCAGTGTCGTCATGGCTGATGAAGGCTATGCATCGTTTAAATAATTTAACAACACACAAAAGATATAGCTCATAAGCGGACAAGCACCTTATCCTATTGAACGGGATACAAGGTGCTTGTTTTGTTGTTAATGAAATCTTCCCATGCAATTGCCGTTACGATGATTTTAGTTCTGAAACAATACTGTTTCCAAATCGGTGTTAGTTACATAAGATATTTTGATAATCGTTTGGTTTTGAATGGAGAGGTATTGCGAATGACAATTACACCTTTACAACGAATTACAAGCAGCAATAAGAATGTGTTTGTCGCTGATTCTGTTGGGGAGGCTGTAGTATTATTAATCACTGGGCATCCCCCGAATGCAGTAAATATTGAAGATGTAAATGAGATATGGCTTAAACTAGAATCTTTCACTAGTGACAATAATGTGTGGTTCAAGCAGATAAACAACCCGACGTATATCTGGTCCAATCAAGTAGCGAAAGCTGGGGAAGTTTGCAGTTTTGCTACGGCGTCTGTACCATTGCCAATTCTCGAGGGGACGGAAGAGATTTCTTATCTTATCTTTTTCACCCTATTTTGCAACCAAGTTTGCAGTATGCGTATCACCCTTATTGATGCAATAGGCAATCCTGTGATGCCAATATGGCCGGATTATTTAGATAAAGAACTCTATGCATTGCCAGCTGATTTGCATTCTACTGAATTGGGTATTCCACGGCAGAATATTCAATTTTATTCGGTTACAGCTTCATTTCGTTCCTCCGATGTTTTACCCGGCTCCCGATTTTTATTTACGTTTCAGGTTATGAATCATGGTGAGGGAACTCCCGGGTTCGCTTTTGTAGCAGATATTTATCAGTTTGCCGAATCCTGGTATGTTGATGGCGTAACAGGGCCGACGGGTCCAACTGGCCCAACGGGATCCACTGGAGTGACTGGCAGCACAGGAGCAATAGGAGATACGGGGGCAACAGGAAGTACTGGAGTGACAGGGGCAATGGGTGCGGTAGGTGAAACTGGAGCGACAGGAACAACCGGACCAGTGGGTGAAACTGGAGTAACGGGAAGTGCTGGTGCGACCGGAG
>NZ_JMDX01000421.1:0-2667 GCF_000935845.1 Paenibacillus sp. E194 | reverse complement strand
CACTAGGAGAGCAGCTAGGACATATAGGGCTGCATGTGGTTAGCGGGCTAGCGAGAGGGATAGATGCATCCAGTCATGAAGGCGCTCTCAAGTATGGCAGAACGGTTGCAGTCATGGGGACGTCATTTGACCGAGTGTATCCACCCGAGAATCGAAGCTTGGCAGGAAGAATTGTAGAGAACGGAATTGTCATTACCGAGTATCCGCTCGGCATGAAGACGCACCCGGGAATGTTCCCACTTCGGAATCGAATTATTGCGGGGTTGTCCTTGGGAACAGTTGTTGTAGAGGCCAATTTGCGCAGTGGCGCGTTAATTACGGCGGACATGGCGTTAGATTCGAATCGCGAAGTATTTGCCGTTCCTGGTCCGATTACATCTCCGAAGTCGGCAGGGACGTTGAAACTGCTGTACGAAGGCTCGGCTAAATTAGTCCGTTCGACTAGTGATATTGTGGAAGAATTCAAAGGTTGGTTGACAACAATCCCTTCGCCGTACAATAATGAAACGGTCGACGCTATTGGGGAACAACCCCTAACTGATGAAGAGAAGCGCATTTATAAGCTCATCTGTGATCAAGACAGTACAATCGATGACTTAATGCAGCGCAGCAGTGCGACATTTGCGCAACTCCATGAAGTTTTGTTATCCTTACAATTAAAAAACGAATCCGAGAAGGCCCTGGGGCCGTATATAGCTCGGAATGAAAGTGCAGTATGCTGGAGAGGAGGATGCGCCTGTGGCGGATTCACTAGTAATTGTCGAGTCACCTGCGAAGGCCAAGACAATTGGAAAGTATTTAGGAAGCAAGTATATAGTGAAAGCATCAATGGGGCATGTTCGTGATTTGCCGAAGAGTCAAATTGGCGTCGAGATCGAGGACAATTTTGCACCCAAGTATATAACGATTCGCGGAAAAGGCAGCGTCCTGAAAGAATTGAAGGATGCTCGGAAAAAAGTAAAAAAAGTGTATCTCGCAGCTGACCCCGATCGTGAAGGAGAGGCGATTGCTTGGCATTTAGCACACGCTCTCGAATTGGATCAGTCAGAAGCTTGCCGAGTCGTATTTAATGAAATTACGAAGCAAGCGGTGAAGGATGCGTTCAAAACCCCGCGTCAAATCAATATGGACCTCGTTCATGCACAGCAAGCGAGACGTATCCTTGACCGTTTGGTCGGTTATAAGATAAGTCCGCTTTTGTGGAAGAAGGTGAAGAAAGGATTGTCGGCCGGACGCGTACAGTCCGTGTCCGTCAAACTTATCATCGACCGGGAAAATGAAATCAGCGCGTTCATTCCGGAAGAGTACTGGACCATTACAGCACGCTTGAACATGGGCAAGTCTTCATTCGATGCGAAGTTCTACAGTATCAATGGAGAGAAGAGAGAGCTTACGAGCGAAGCTGAAGTGAATGAAATTCTTCATGCGATTAAGGGCAATTCATTTGTCGTCAGTGAAGTGAAAGAGAGAGAGCGTCTACGTCATCCTTCGCCTCCGTTCACGACAAGCTCCTTGCAGCAGGAGGCTGCCCGCAAATTGAATTTCCGTGCGGCGAAGACGATGTCTGTTGCACAGCAATTATATGAAGGGGTCGACCTTGGCAAAGAGGGAACGGTAGGTCTCATTACGTATATGCGTACGGACTCTACACGTATTTCCCAGACAGCACAGGAAGAAGCGGGAGAGTTCATTAAGGGTCATTACGGCGATGAGTATATGCCTGAGACTCCGCGTCAATATGTGAAGAAAAATGCGAATGCGCAGGATGCGCATGAAGCGGTCAGACCTACATCCATAATGCGAACCCCTGACGAGATGAAGTCCTTCTTGAGCAGGGATCAGTTCCGCTTATACAAGCTGGTATGGGAACGGTTCGTGGCAAGCCAAATGACATCTGCCATTATGGATACGATGACCGTAGATATTAAAGTTGGAGAAACGATGTTCCGTGCGAACGGATCCAAAATCCGCTTCCCTGGCTTTATGAAGGTGTATGTGGAGGGCAACGACGATGGCACGGTTGAGGATGACAAGTTCCTGCCTCCGCTCACTGTTGGAGACAGCATGCAGACCGAACAGATTGAGCCGAAGCAGCATTTTACACAGCCGCCACCGCGTTATACAGAAGCTCGACTGGTCAAGACGCTAGAGGAGCTTGGAATCGGACGGCCGAGTACATACGCGCCAACTCTGGAGACAATTCAGAAGCGCGGATATGTAGCGATTGAAGAGAAGAAGTTCGTCCCAACAGAATTGGGCGAGCTGATCATTCAACTCATGGAAGAGTTCTTCCCTGAAATCTTGGATGTTGAATTTACCGCTCACATGGAAGAGGATTTAGACCATGTCGGTGAAGGGCAGCAGGATTGGGTTAAAGTACTTGCCGATTTCTATGAATCCTTCGAGAAACGACTGCTTGTAGCGGAAGAAGAAATGAAGGAAATCGAAATCGAGGATGAAGTGTCCGATGAGATTTGTGAGAAATGCGGACGTCATTTTGTATACAAGATGGGTCGGTTCGGTAAATTCCTGGCATGCTCAGGCTTCCCGGATTGCCGCAATACACGCCCGATTGTAAAAAGATACTGGTGTTACTTGTCCGAAGTGCCACGAAGGCAAGCTTGTTGAGCGTCGCAGTAAGAAGGGACGTGTCTTCTATGGATGCGA
>NZ_JMDX01000420.1:0-2663 GCF_000935845.1 Paenibacillus sp. E194 | reverse complement strand
TGGCGATATTCATGTGACAAAGGCTAAGAAGGATGAATGGGATTCTAAGGCACCAGGCAATACGAAGACGGAATTAGATGCCCATGTGGCTGATAAGGTTGCCCATGTAACCAAAGCAGACCATGACAAACTCGGAAGCATCGAGGAAGGGGCTGAAGTTAATCAGCTGGCTTTCTCCATAATCAAGGTATCAGGTCAAGGGGATATCACAGCTAAGCTTAAAACTGACACGCTACGAATTGCTGGCGGCACAGGTATTACGATCACAACAGACCCGAATACCGGAGAAGTGAAAGTAACAGCGACAGGGGACGCTACACCTGGTCCTCATGCCGAGACGCACCTTCCTGGTGGAACAGATGTGATACCATTTGCCACTGAAACAGTAGGTGGCCTGATGTCGGAACAGGATAAAAAAACATCGGGCAGACTGCAACTAAACTTGATAACCATGTGAAAAGTACTGTAGCTCATGCTGCGGCGGCTATATCGGTGGATGATCCTGAGTTTGCCGACAAGAACGTGCTTGGAGTGCTGAAGTATTTAAAGTCACTTGCCAATAGCATAAAGACAAAGGTCGCTGCAGCTATTGGTTCTCCTGCTACAGGGGGAGATACGGGCGACCAACTAGCACAAAAGATCAACGATGCTAAAGCAGTGGGGGCAACAAATCTAGTAGCAAAGGGTGTGTCTGCCACGGCGACAGAATCGCTGGCCACCTTGTTCGGTAAAATCAGTAACATCATAAAGGGTTCGGGCAACGCCCAGCCAGCTGATGTGCTTACAGGTAAGACGTTTACCAACGATGGCGGTGTACCGTTAACAGGTTCAATGCCGTTTCGTTCTGCGGAAAATGTCCATATGCCAAGCACAGAGCAAACGGTATGGCCGGGGGATCGTGTCTTCGTTAAGCCACCATATGGCTACTTCGATGGGGCATCATGGGTTACCGCGCCAGCGCCTCAGTTGAAGCCTGAGAACATTTTAAAGGCGGCAAATATCCTAGGTGTACAAGGAACGGCAGAACGTGCTGTACCTGGGAGGATAAGCATTACGTACAACTCGGGGCAACGTCCAGGTGTACCCGGGGAGTCAACCTTTATCGAGTTGGCGACCATCCCAGCCGGTGTCAGACTAATAACTTTAACAAAGCCAGACTGTAGCAGCCTCACATTTTGGGGCTGGGGCTTTATAGGCCTTTCGCTGCGAGATGCGGGAGGGAACGAAATCGACATTGCTAGCAATAGTGTGACGGTAATTATTGATTCATTCGTTTTGGACTTTTGGGGTAGAACAGCATCCGCCAGTGGCAGTTCGGATGGGCACGCGGTGTTCAGCAGGAATATACAACCAGAATTTAATAATAACGTGCCAATGAAGCTTGGGTATACGATTAGATCAGGCAACAACGACGTTTCATATTTTGATGCGAAATGTACAATCACGCACATGTGAGGGGTGAAGAAATGTATATTGCATATGATATTGTGTCGCAAAAAACTGGTAGAGTACGGGCGATATATCACAATCCCGTACCAGAACAGATAGAAATGGAGCCGAACGGATTCTATGTTGAATCCATTCCGGAAGCGGGGGAAAAGCCGGGATTTACTTCTAAACCAATGGTGAAAATAGATACGAAGGAGATTTATTTTGACTACTTAGCAATTCCAGACCTACCAATCGATAATACATCAGAGATCGACAAATTAAAGTTAGCAGTCGCAGAGCTTGCCGAGACTCAAGAGGCAGATGGCACAAAAACAAAGTTAGCTCTAGCCGAGCTTGCCGAGTTGGTTGCAGGAGGTGAAAAGTAACATGGCAAAGATATATTGTGATCTGATCAGGATTGGATTGCGAAGCATTGAGCAAGTACCGCTCACATGGCGAGATGCTGTACAAAATATGCTTGAAGCTTAAGGCGCTACCGCATAGACGGTCAGCGCTATTTTTATGCCCTCGGCTATTGATGGGGGCTATTTCTATTTCAAAGGGGGATTTATATGGATCGCTTTATTGAATTTGTTGGACAACTCGTAGGAGACTACGGTACGAAGCAAGTAGCCGCAGCTGGTGGTTTTGGTGTTGTTGGTGCGTACCTGTTCGGTGGTTGGCCGCTGCTGCTGCAGGTGCTTCTGATTATGACGGTGGCTGACTTCGTAACCGGCATTATGGCTGCCGGAACTGAAGGCAAGCTGCGCAGCAGCCGTGGACTTGTCGGCATTGCTAGAAAGGTATTCATCTTTGTAATCATCTCCATTGCACACCAGGTTGACACGGTTCTAGGTGATCAGCACATGCTCAGGGACGCTACCGTGTTTTTCTATATGGCGAACGAACTGTTGTCGATTATTGAAAACGGCGGGCGCATCGGCGTACCGATTCCTGGAGTGATTAAGCAGGCAGTCGAGGTTTTGAAAGGAAAAGGGGGAAATGGAGATGGAAATTAAACAACGTTTGTTGCCAGACGGCCGCTCGAACAAGCCGAGCAAGCCGATGATTCCGCAATACATCACGATACACAACACCGATAACACGAAGCCGGATGCAACCGCTGAATCACATTCTCGTTATGTATTGAACGGAAGCGGGGGAAGGCAAGCTTCATGGCACTACACGGTGGATGATAATGAGGTTTACCAGCATCTGCGCGACAACGAGCA
>NZ_JMDX01000419.1:0-2676 GCF_000935845.1 Paenibacillus sp. E194 | reverse complement strand
GAAAAAGTAGCTCAGCTTGCAGAGCTGGAGGGCTAGCAGATGAAACATCCCGTCCTCTCTTTTCGAGACTGGTTTGATATAAAGCCCTTCATTCGACATAAAGGGTATGTTTATCATTGGAATTTAAGAATGGATGAGGCTTACCTGTACTTGCGGTATCAACCGTGGTGGGAAAAGAAATCAAGGAAGTACACGCTTCAAATTGAAACTCACCCTGACTATCTAGTGAAGTTCCGCGTTGCTTGATGCACTGTATGGGCATTCTCAGGAAGTTTATTTCAACCGTTGTAAGTTGGCATATGATTTTCCGTACACGGCTTATTCCACTTGAACGATAAGGAGGAATAAGCTCTTTTCATGCCCAGAATCAATGCAAGCGTTCTCTTCATTATGATTACCGATCGCCAATTTTCCCTCTTTTAGCAAGGTTTTATAGTACCATGGAGTTTATGCCCGTGTATGTTTCCGCGTGTCTCTTCCGGAATCCAGAACCATAACGTTTCTAATGCTAACTACTGCTTTTTCCTCTTGGACTTTATAAACTCCTTAAATTTTGTTATCTCTTCGATTTCTTCTTGTGTCCAGTCTTCTTCTTTGTCGGTATCTTCTGTACTTTCTCCAATCAGCTTTGATACCTTGACTCCTAATGCATTCGCGATTGCTTGAATTGACTCGAAACTAGGATTATATCTTTTTCTTTCAACATCCGCAATATATGATCTGGATAGCTTCGCAAGCTCGGCTAATTCATGTTGAGTAAGACCTTTTTCCTTGCGAATTGCCCTCATGTTCTCTGATAAAGCCATTTTAATTCCTCACTTTTGCTTGTATTTCCGTCTTTTTCACTAGTATATCTTGTGAACTGCGAGAAGACAATGTGAGGAATGTCGTAAAAGCAAGTGATAAATAGAAAAAATGACGTATATACAAGATATAATCCTGTTGTTCCTGTGAAATTGTTGAAATTAATTCAAAATAGACATTTGCTAATAATACGTGAATACTGTACATTATAACCATAATGACGTGAATACAATACAAAGATGATTAGGAGGAGCTGTGATAAAAGTGAATAGCGAACCATATGCAATGATGCTACCGTAACTTATATCGATTTCAGGAGATTATGAAACGGTCATCGTTTTATTAAAGACGAGTTTGGAAGGAAGATTCAAGCTTACATATACATATAGCGAAGCACTGTTACGCAAGAAAGTAGGTGAGTTGGGTGAGAAAGGCAGTCATTGAAATTGGGCGGGAACACGATATCATGCATTTCGATGGATACTTAGTCACAGACGACTGTCTTATTGTAATCGAAAAATATGTAATGTGGATGTATAAAGTGTATGCAAAAGACGAAAGCGGAATATTCGTGAGTGATCAAGCCGGGTTATGGCTAGGAAAGCTGCGGGGCGAAGAAGACGATGAGCAGGTGCTTATATTACGAGTTCTCAACTTCATGCAAAACATGTCCTTTTTTGAATTTATTCGGAATCATCACGACTGGTCAATTGACTACGATTTTTGCTTCGTTGAGGCGGTGATTTAGAAAGCAGTTAATGTCGTCCAATTTGAAGTTAGTTTAAATCGTAATTGGTATGAATTTTGTAAATGATGTAAGCGAAGCCGCTCTCATAAATCTGATATCATCCGACGTTCAATTTTGGCTTTCATCTACCAGGATCGGCACGGATGTCGATACGAAAGCAGTGGCAGATGCTCTCACCGATGTAGCGATTCGAAGTGTAGTCACAACGATGATTCGAAAATACAAGTATGGAGATGCAATTGATACCGTAACCAATATGTTTGTTTTACAATATGAGGAGACGGATTGGGCGTTTATAACCTACGTGTTCGAAAGCCTGCAATATTATGCGTTGGGTGATAGCATCGCGTTACCGATTGGATCTGGGAAAGAGCTAGTTGTTGTTCGGGCAGTAACACGGATGAAGGATGGACTGCTGCTTACCCGTTACGATCTCCAGGCTGAACAAGATATTCGCTATGCCCGCTATGAGAACGATCAAGCTACGGGGATTGCGCTGACGGGCAGCGTGTGGAGCTTTACTTGCCGACGAGCCGGGAGCATGAAGCCTATGTCATGGATTCGCGACAGCATCGTCACGCACAAGGGGAGCTAGACGTTAAAGTATGGAGACATGCGCAAGGAAGCGGCGTGGACATGTCTGAACAAGAGCTGACCCTGTCTACCTCGGGAGGATTTTCAATTACACTCCATGAAGGGAACGGCATTACCGTCAGCAGCCCGGGAGATGTGCGGATTCAAGGCGGTCACGTGAAGCTGGATGCAGGTCAGGAACTGTCGCTTACAGCGGGAAGTGCATTGTACCTCACAGGCGGAGCCAGCAGCATGGTACTAGACGGTGAAACGGATATCAAGGCCCCGGTGGTGGATCAAGAGGGGACGGTGAAGGCTCCAGTGTTCGTCATGGATCTTCCTCCCGTGCCGGAGCCGCCACTAATGAACATCAAAGACTATGAAGCAGCACAAGCCGCAGCCAAGAAGGGTTCATCTAACAACACAAATACCCCGACCGCGAAGATCACGAACCCGGCGGATCAAAAACAAGCCGATGGATTGCTGGGTACGGAGTCCAAACTGCTAGGCGCTATTCCGATGATAGGAGCAGTAGCTGGAGCAGTAGTAGG
>NZ_JMDX01000418.1:0-2680 GCF_000935845.1 Paenibacillus sp. E194 | reverse complement strand
ATGGACAAGCTTGTTCGTGCGCGTTCGAGCGGATAGAATGTCCGGGTTATTCTTGCTCTCCCCTTCCACTAGCACCTCCACCACTTGATCTTGCAGCCTTTCATTGCTTCGACGGCTCTGAGCCTGCAGCAGGGCGTTCAAGCGCTGCAGGCGCTCCTTCTTCACTTCCATCGGAACATTGTCTTCCATCCCTGCCGCCGGTGTGCCTTCGCGCGGGGAATAGATGAATGTATAGGCAAAGTCGAACTCTACCTCCCGTACAAGCGACATCGTTTCTTCGAACTGTTCGTCCGTCTCGCCAGGGAACCCCACAATAAAATCCGTTGTAAAGACAACATCCGGTATCGCCTGTTTGATTTTAAATGCCAGCTCCAGGAATCGCTCCCGATCATACTTGCGGCTCATCTTCTTCAATATTTCCGTACTCCCTGACTGTACAGGAAGATGAATATGCTCAACTAGGTTGCCGCGCTTCGCCAGAACTTCAATTAATCTATCGTCAAAGTCTCTTGGATGTGAAGTGGTGAAGCGGATACGCGGCACATCAATAGTTCGAATTTCGTCCATCAGATCGCCGAACGAGTAATCGATGTCCGTAAAGTCTTTGCCGTAAGCGTTGACGTTTTGACCAAGCAGTGTAATTTCCTTGAATCCTTGACGAGCCAAGTCTCTTACTTCGGCAATTACGTCTTCCGGACGGCGGCTTCGTTCTTTGCCACGGGTATAAGGAACAATGCAATATGTACAGAACTTATCACAGCCATACATAATGTTGACCCAAGCTCGCATTCCTTCCCGCTTCTTCGGCAGATTCTCGATGATATCGCCTTCCTTAGACCACACTTCCACGACCATTTCCTTGTTGAACAAGGCATCGCGCACCAAAATCGGCAAGCGGTGAATATTATGCGTGCCGAATACGATATCAACAAATTGATGCTTCTGCATAATGCGATTCACGACATTTTCTTCTTGGGACATACAACCGCACACGCCAAGAATAAGCCCCGGTCTTTGCATCTTCAATGTCTTCAAATGTCCAAGCTCACCAAATACTTTATCTTCTGCATTTTCACGAATCGCGCATGTATTTAATAAGATAATATCTGCTTGTTTCCGGTCTTCCGTTTTTTCATAGCCCATCTGTTCAAGCAAGCCGCTCATCGTCTCGGAATCATGCTCATTCATTTGGCAGCCAAATGTATAGATAATATATTTCTTCCCAACGCCTAGTCCCTGCAGTTCCTCAGGCACGGCCTGATCATAGTGTACCTGTACATCCTGCTTGCCCCGCTGCTTCTCCTGACGTTGGTTAGGCTCCGAAATAATGTTGATTTCACGACCATTTATACGAATCCGTTTACCTTGTTCATCCTCGGAAATGACTTTGGCATTCGAGAAATCAAAATATTTGGAGTAATCTTTCGACTCTTTGTTCATTGGTCGGCACTCCTTCTTCTCATTCGATTCTGTAGTCTGTAGGTTATCTATGTACATGAACATCACTTCAAATTATACCATCATCCGAAGAGGAGAGCCAAGAATGAACTTCCATATTTAGTTATTAGGGGGTAGGCAATTGCCTTATGTCGCCCAATACACTGAAATGGTGCGGTTTTCTGAGCTTTCGTTACAGACAAGGTTGGACAACGTTATCCGATGTTTGACATCGATTTTGTGAGTATAGTGTGGGTAATGTGGGCAAAGAAAACCTCGGTCTCAATCGGAAATTCACCTATTTATGGTACATTTAAAACATCTTCAATCCTTACCCATTGTTTTTCCCCATTAGACGTACTCTCCTATCTAAGCTGTCAATATCAATTACTTGCCCCATGAGCTGGCACATAGAATGCGATCATAGATTAGTTACGTAAGGGATTGAATAAAAATAGACGCAATTCACATTCAAACATACGTATTCTCTTTCGTTTTTATCCCAGTAAGCTGCTGTAGGTCAATAAGCAGGTACTAAATGCAAAAAGTCAGTACTGAGGAGTATGCGTCAGTTAAATAAGGGAGGCGACTAATGAGGGACATCGTTTAAAAAAAAGAAGTCGAGATGTATCAGATAAAAATGGGACAAATTTGCGTATCGAGGTTAAGTTAAACAGTACATAAAAAAATTAATATTTCAAAGAGCCGAGGGATGCTTTCCTCGGCTCTTGTTTCATGCGTTAGTTTTAATTAAAACCTATTTTTTTAAGACATTTAAAGCTGCTCTTAATTTTCTGGCAAACGTAACAGGGTTCTCGATCGTTTCAAGATGCAGGTACATTAAGCGTGGCTTATCAAATAACCAATGATTGTGTATTGCCGTGATTTTGAATCCCTGTTTGCGAACTGCATTGATAAAGCGCTGGACTTCCGATTGGAGCAGTGTAATTTCCGCGGTATTAAGCGTTGTTCCATTTTTCGGCGATTGAATCGTGATTTCATGCTCTGTCTCATAGTTTCTCCCAAGGATTCTTGCATTTAATTTTCTCTCGACCATAATGCTACAGCTTTTCCCATCGGACATTCCCTTTCCACCTAGGATCTTTGCAAGGCGCTTACAAAGTGACTCGGAAATTTTCATGTCGTGGTCTCCTTTTCCGTAGATGATACAAAATATGAAGGTTGGAAAAGTGACGGAACTAGCCAATATCCTGTGATAATAAAAATGTGCATTGCTACGTTA
>NZ_JMDX01000417.1:0-2689 GCF_000935845.1 Paenibacillus sp. E194 | reverse complement strand
AGGAGCAGTTACTCTCCTAGGCGTTCTTCCCTGGCAACAGAGCTTTACGATCCGAAAACCTTCATCACTCACGCGGCGTTGCTCCGTCAGACTTTCGTCCATTGCGGAAGATTCCCTACTGCTGCCTCCCGTAGGAGTCTGGGCCGTGTCTCAGTCCCAGTGTGGCCGATCACCCTCTCAGGTCGGCTACGCATCGTCGCCTTGGTAAGCCGTTACCTTACCAACTAGCTAATGCGCCGCAGGTCCATCCATAAGTGGCAGATTGCTCCGCCTTTCTCATCTCCCTCATGCGAGGAAAATGCCTATCTGGTATTAGCTCACGTTTCCGTGGGTTATCCCAGTCTCATGGGCAGGTTACCTACGTGTTACTCACCCGTCCGCCGCTAACTCTCAGAAGTGCAAGCACTCCATCAAGTCCGCTCGACTTGCATGTATTAGGCACGCCGCCAGCGTTCGTCCTGAGCCAGGATCAAACTCTCCGTTAAAGTTAAGTTTGAACTGCTCATATCTTTTGACGAGGTATTGCTACCTCATTCACAAACGTTGCTCGTTGTTCAGTTTTCAAAGAACAATCTCAGTCAGCAACCAATCTCTTAGTTACTTTCTTTTTCTCACCGCCTCATCAACGGCGACTTTTATATCTTATCATTTCGTTCAGTTGTTGTCAACATTTTTTTAAAATGTTTTTTTCAACCGTTCGTTATGATTGTTGTTCCCGCTCGCTTCATATCGAAGTCGTTCAGAAGGGAACGAAAAATAATTTATCATATATTCGAAAACACGTCAACACTTTTTTAAAACTTTTTATTACATAGTAACATTCCGATGATTTCTAGCATACTTGGACAGTTCTTTAGGTGATGCAATTCGCGCGTACATGCGGAATACGGTACGGTAACGCTTCGAAATCGCATCCCGTATTTCTGCCTCTAATCGCTTATCGCTTAAATCAAATAGCATCTCATCCAATTCCTTGCGCAGCATATAGCTCAATTCTTTACATTCTCTCTCATTGAACAAAAATCCTAGCATAACTGACCGCATCCTCCCTTGACGACAATACCCCTATCTTCGAACATAACGCTTACTTCCCCACTGCGTAACACTCTATAGTCTGCTTAAGGGAAGTA
Organism: Paenibacillus sp. E194; assembly: GCF_000935845.1. NCBI lineage: Bacteria > Bacillati > Bacillota > Bacilli > Caryophanales > Paenibacillaceae > Paenibacillus > Paenibacillus sp. E194. Next base: position 1,559 of record NZ_JMDX01000417.1, on the reverse strand, counting down.
ACTCGCACCCGCTTCTGTTCAATTACAGAAAGAATGGTGCCGCTTTACTGTTATGCTCATTTTTGAGCTGTTTTATCACAGGGAGGTGCGGATTCGTTTATCTAGTTAACCATTCATCAACCAGAAAGTCACGGTACTCTCAATAATAGCGGCAACTAGCAGCATTGCGGTTACCCATACCGCCCCTGCTCCAGTCTGCTTTATCCAATCCATAATCGTTGGCCCCTCAGCGCGCATACGTCTGCTGAAGCATCGCTGCAAGATCAGGATACCAAATCTCATTCCATAGGCACCGGCAATTAGAATTGCGGGAATTTCAAGTATTCCATGCGGAAGTATGCCCTTAATAATCGTGCTTACTAAATCAAGTCCTTGCGAATCCATAATTCGCAGCAGCAATCCGATCACCATACCATTAATAATAAGGAACCCCGCTGGTACGATCCCTAATACGATCCCAGCAAACATGATCATGACAGCCTTAATCGCATTGTTATAGAAAATAAATACGAAGAAAGACAATTCTTGATTATCGGATTGCATCAATTGATCCCGCATACCTTGAATCCCCTTGAGCTGCTCCATGATGAAGCCCTCAAACCCGCTCCACTGATGACCAAGCACATACCCTACAGCAAACAGCAACACAGCGGCAATGAGATACCAACGCAGCTGCTTCAGTGTATTCCACCACGATGAGAATCGAAGCATACAGTACACTCCTCCTTTCAGACTGACTTGCAGACATAATTCCATACACTCAGCATACAATGTAGTAAACAAGCATGACAAGCTGCAGCTTGTCGACGGGCATAAGTATTAGGCAGCAGCGCTACCACCCTAATTCGCCCCATTCAAACGTTACGAGAGGAGCAGCCTTGGTATGAATAATTACTTTTATGTATTTAGCGGCAAGAAAATAAAGCGTGTATTTATACTCGCAATTGCAATGCTATTCGCCGCTGGCGTCGTTTACGTAGAGAGCGACAATATCACCGTATTTTCAGAAGGCAGCAGCCCTTCCGCTATCTACAGCGTCCCAACTGATAAAAAGATGCTCGCCCTCACGTTCGATATTAGCTGGGGGGATACACGAGTTGAGCCAATCTTGCAGATCTTGCAGGAGAAGGGCGTAAAAAAAGCAACATTCTTCCTCTCCTCCCCTTGGAGCAAGACGCATAGTGACCTCGTGAAGAAAATTGAGGCCGCTGGCTACGAAATTGGAAGTCACGGCCACAAGCATGACAATTACAGCAGCATGAGTGATGAAGAGATACGTAAGCAGATTCAGGCGGCCCACAACATTCTATCTGAAGTTACAGGGAAAGCGCCGAATCTGATTCGTATGCCGAACGGTGACTTTGACAAGCGCGTCCTGCAAATTGCTAACAGTCTGAATTACAAGGTCATACAATGGGATACAGACTCATTGGATTGGAAAAATCCCGGGGTTGAAACGATCGTAAACCGCGTCGTTAGTAAAGCACATCCTGGAGACATTATTCTCATGCACGCTAGTGATTCATGCAAGCAAACCCATCTCGCCTTGCCAACCATTC
>NZ_JMDX01000416.1:0-2710 GCF_000935845.1 Paenibacillus sp. E194 | reverse complement strand
GGGGGATGATATGCTGGCACGTCGACCGTTGGTTGTGGCTGCCTGTATGATTGCCGGAGGCTTCCATCTAAGCGCAGTTCTCTCGAATGGAGAGGCTTGGATTGCAGCTCTCGGAATTGTGCTGGTATTGCCGCTTTGTGTCATAGGAGGCTGGTGCAGACGTATGCAAGCAGTCTTGTATGCGCTGCTGCTGCTTATGGCTGTACTCTATTATCAGTTGACAGTGAACAGTGGAGATAGTGTCTGGTCGTATGAGGGAGTTAGTTCTTATGTAGATCAGGTACAGGAAGTGAACGGAGAATGGGAAGGGGTGATCCTAACCCCGCCAGAGCTGGACGGAGATCGGATGCAGTTTCAATTCGGAGTTACAGGCTGGAGAACACCAGAAACGAAGCGCATGGAAAGTGTAAGGGAGACGCTGCTAGTCCAAATTAAGCTATCTAGTAAACAGGAACTGCAACAGGTGGATCAATGGAACAGGGGGCAATTGGTACGTATACAAGGTAAGCTTGAGGCTCCCGGCGATGCGGGGAACTTTGGCGGATTCAGCTACAGAGACTATTTACATACTTTGCAAATCGACTGGTTGTTGAGGGTGTCGGGTTTACAGCATCTGACCTCGCATACAGCACTTGAGACGATCTCTTCCTATGCACCTACTATCATGTGGAATCGAATGCTGGCATATGTGGATCAAGGCAGAGAGCGTCTGGGTGCGATATTAGAGCATATGTACAAGCAGCCTCATAGCGGTTATATGCAAGGGCTTATCCTAGGAACACGAGGAGATATGGATCCAGATATTTATCAACAGTTCTCGCAGTTGGGACTTACCCATATACTTGCCATATCTGGATTGCACGTAGGTGTACTTATCGGAGCCCTACTGTATCTCTTCCGATTGCTGCGCATGACGAAGGAGACGGGCATATCGATCACGATGGGGTTCATCCCGATGTATGTATTGTTGACGGGGGCGTCGCCATCGGTTATTCGGGCAGGTATGATGGCTTTCCTAGCCCTTTATGGGGCGAAGAGAGGCTGGTTGAAGGATGGGCTGCATCTTCTGGCAGCTGCTTTCATTTTCATGGCGGTATGGCAGCCTCGTTATGTACTGCAGGTCGGATTTCAATTGTCTTTTATTGTCACGGCTGGGCTGATTTTATTTGTTCCCCTCGCTATGAAGCTAATGGCTTCTTTGCCGCGGACATTGGCCAGTGCTCTCTCGGTTACAATGGTTGCACAAGCTGTTTCGCTGCCGCTTACCGTCTATTACTTTAATCAATTTTCGCTGTTGTCCTTTTTGGCTAATTTTGTTGTTGTCCCCCTCGTCAGCGTTGTTGTGCTGCCAATTGGCTCAGTATCGTTGATTGTCGGTTCACTATACGAACCTGCGGCAGTGCCGATCGTTTGGCTTGTTGAACGGTTGAATGAGGTTACGTTCCAACTAGTGTATTGGCTGGCACAAATAGAAGGTGCTACGATCATATGGCCGACCCCTCCATTATGGTGGATCGCTCTTTACTATCTCGGCTTCGCCTTAGCGCTGACTTCTGTTCGGCGTTGGTGGGATGCGAGGCAGATTAACCGCAGAGAAAGAGATCACGGGCATGATTTGAACCATGCTGACGATACTCAACCGCTCGATTTTATCCAGCTCCCGACAGGCGGATATCGATATAGAGGAGCAATTGCGCTTGCAGCCGCCTGCTTGTTCGGGTTCATTGTGCTGCAAGGATATTCCATGATACGCTCGAATGATGCAGTTGTTAGTTTTATCGATGTCGGTCAAGGTGACAGCATCCTAATTTCAACGGCTTCAGGCAAACACATGCTTATTGATGGCGGGGGTACTGTGAATTTTCGCAAGCCAGAAGATCGCTGGCGGGAACGCAGAGTGCCCTTTGAGGTAGGGGAGAAGGTAGTTGTTCCGTTGTTGAAGCAGAGAGGCATCAGAGAATTGGATGCTGTCCTGTTAACGCATGCTGATCAAGACCATGCTGGGGGATTGCAGGCTGTACTGAAGCATATCCCGGTGAAGCAGTTCATTATGAACGGGACATGGAAGTCTTCTATTTCGATGAACAGTCTATATCGCACTGCGATTGACCAAGGGATCCCTATTCGCAAATGGGAGGCAGGTCAGCGGTGGGAGCTAGATTCGTGGAGCTCCTTAGAGGTGATGTATCCTTATCCTTCGACGGATGCTTCTACCCTCGACTTTCAAGATAATCAGAACGAGGCCTCCCTTGTCGTCCAATTGACACTTACCCATCCAACAAGTAGGAAGCAGGCGGTATTCATGCTTACGGGAGATCTGGAAGCCGATGGGGAGAGGCAGATGCTCGAGCGTGTTGCATTGCAGCGATCGAAGTCTATCGACGTCTTGAAGGTGGCTCACCACGGAAGCAAAACCTCTACTACACCTGATTGGCTTGAGCAATGGAAGCCCCAGATAGGGGTCATATCGGCAGGGCGCAACAATCGATATGGACACCCTCATCCGAAGGTGTTGGATACACTGCATGATGCGAAGGTTCCTGTGAAACGAACAGATAATGAAGGGGAGATCCAATTCAAGCTGACGCCTAGTGGTTTGAAGGTGAGGGCGAAGCGTGATAGGATACATTTATAGAATGGTGCTGACAGCACGTCACGAGACGTGCTCTTTTTCCTGTATCTTTCTTCTATTTTTTAAGTTCCATTACAT
>NZ_JMDX01000415.1:0-2793 GCF_000935845.1 Paenibacillus sp. E194 | reverse complement strand
GGAAGAAGAGCAGTTCCAACTCGTACTTCAGAGCGTTCCTCAGGCTCAGGAGTCCACATTTTAGAATTAGGACTGCAGACTCTTTTAAATTTGTAATAGATTTCATGTACAATTATGAATAGAAATATTTGCATAATTTATTCGTCGTTCAAATGTCTACCAAAGGAGGAACAAACATGGCAGGTCGCATTTTAATTACACCGGAACAGGTTGATCAAGTGTCGAATCAATTCAAGCAGGGTGGAGATCAGAGTCAACAGATCGTAGCCACCCTGACACAGGCTATTCAAGGAATGGAAGGTCAATGGGAAGGGATGACGAAACAGCGCTTCTTCCAAGAATTCCAAGAAGCAAGCAAGCAGATGCAATCCTTCGTTCAAACCTTGAACACAATTAGCGAAGAATTGAAGGCTATTGCGCAGAAGTTCCGATCTGTGGATGAACAGCGCTAATCGTTCAATTCTTACTTGCATATGAAGAGGAAGCCGGGCGTAGGACACTCCCGGTTTTTCTTACATCATACAGATGCATCATCTCGGGAGGATAGGAATTATGTCATTTCAGCCACAATCAGGAGATACGATCATTATTCAAGATATCGAATATCGGTTCGGTGAACATCCGGCAGCTCCTGGCCTCGTTTATGCGCAGGCTGGCAGACAGGGTGTCATCTATCAGCTGCTTCCAACCCGAGGAGATGCTGTAGAGGCAAAGGCGCTCAAAGTGTTCCATCCGAAGTATCGTATCCCTGCGATGGTATATCAATCTGAGCTGCTCGAGACCTATAGTGAGCTTCCAGGACTAAGCGTGTGCAGTCGGAACGTATTGACCCCTGAGAAAAACGGAGGACTTATCCAGAAGAGCACGGATTTGCTCTATGCAGTGGTAATGCCGTGGATACATGGCTCAACGTGGCTGGATATCGTTGCAGAACATAATCGGCTGACACGCCAAGACAGCCTTCAGATTGCCAAATCGCTGGCACGAGTATGCTCCGGCATGGAGCAGCGAGGTCTGGCACATTGCGATTTGTCTGCGCCGAATGTCATGCTTCCGTTTTTCTCGGAAGTTAAGCAGAGTTCAAAAGCATCACCGATTGAACTGGTAGATGTGGAGCAGCTCTATAGTCCTAAGATGGATCGACCGGATGTGCTGTTTAGTGGCTCTCCAGGATATGCTGCACATCGTGCGCTGCTGACAGGGATGTGGAGTGCATATGCAGATCGATTCGCGGGCAGCATTCTTCTTGCAGAGATGCTTGGTTGGTCATCTCAGCAGATCGTGGATAAGGCATGGGGCGAGAGCTATTTCGACCAGCGTGAAATGCAAACCTCTTGCGAGCGTTATGAGGGATTGAAGCATGTATTAACAGAACGATATGGCGGCAAAGTATCGGATCTGTTCTCACGCGCTTGGGAAAGCCAGGATTTGAGCAGTTGTCCGACCTTCGGTGAATGGTTGATTGTGCTTAATGGCGTAGACGAGGAAGAACAGATCGTTATAGACGTTAAGCAGCAGAATGCGCCAGAAGGAACGCAAGCGATTCATGAGCAGCGTTCAGAGGATGAAGCGATCGATAAAGAGGCGGAAGGATACACAGAGCATCCTGCTATACAACCCGATGCAGTATCCGCCCCCCATATTCCTGCTCGGGCTGATGTTGATCCGGATGTGGTCAATCGCCTGTTCCGTCAGGCCAGAGAACTAGAAGAGCAAAATCAACTGCAAAGTGCCTTGGAAGTGTATCGATCGGCTCATCATTTTGTTGAGAAGGAAAGTCCGATGCATATAGAGCTGGCTGCGGCGATTCAAGACTTGGAGCAGAAGCTTGCAAGGGAAGCAGATCATATGCCACGGTCTAAAGTCAAACTAGGGAAGCGAGCGATTGCGATCATTGGTGTAGCGTCAGCACTCCTATTGCTTGGCTGTGGAGCTTTTGTGGTGAATCAGATGAACGAAGATGCGGTCAAGAAGGCTGCGGAAGAACAAGCGCTGCTTGACGCGAAGACTCAACAGTTGAAGGCGGAAGAGGAACGGAAGCAGGAAGAAGCAAAACAGCTTCGTGAGGAAGAAAAGCGCAAGGAGGAAGCGCGCAAGCAAGAGGAACTGAAACGTAAGGAAGAAGAGCAGAAGCGCATAGAGGAGCAGCAGCGCGCCAAGAAGCTGGAGGAACAGAAGAAGAAGGATGCGGAGCGGAAACGTCTGCAAGCCCAGTATGATCAACAGGAGCAATATGAGAAGTATGTGGAGTGGAAGAGGAAGCGGGATGAACAGATACGAATAGAACAGGCTCGCGAGCAGGAGCGCAAACGGCTGGAAGCCGCACAGGTCGCGGAGAAAGCAGCTCAATTGAAGAAGGTTCGCAACCGTGACGTGGTACTACTGATAGCCTCTTACAATAAGGCGTATAATGCACTATTAAGAGATAATGTCAAAAATGCTTCAAAGTATGCGTTTGAATTTACAGAACGGTATGAAAAGGATCCAGACTACTTCAAAAATGTAGGCAAGGTAGGGGCGAGAGCTGGACATATTTACAAGTTCTTGAGTGATACGTCCTATATGCTGCCTGACATTTAATGTGGAACAGGCACGATTCAAATAACATGCTATGAGGTGAATTGGACGGATGAACTACACGATACAGGCTTCACAGCGCACGCCTGCACTTCTCATCTATTTAATTGATATCAGTGCTTCCATGAATATGACGATGGCCGGAAGAAGGCGAATCGATGTGGTATACGACGCATTATCCCAAGCGATTCGACAGATGGTATTCCGTTCTACGAA
>NZ_JMDX01000414.1:0-2815 GCF_000935845.1 Paenibacillus sp. E194 | reverse complement strand
CCTTTGCCTCTTCAATTTCTTGCTCCTGCCGTACTAGAACTGACTAGTTATATTGCACAAGCTGCTTGTAGTCGGACGTTTCTTGCACTAGTCTGTCTATGAGTTCTAGTGCTTGCTGGCGTGACAATACAACTTTCTGATCTGCTACCGCATCCAAATACTCCACTCGGTTCAACAACTGCTGAACCTCTTCTCTAACCCTCTAACCTGAAAACCTGTTCGTTCTGATTGCTGCAACTCTGCCACCTGTTCACGTAATTTCCTTGCTTGCTGACAGTATCCACGACTTTCATCCATAAGCTGTTCGTATGCTGCGTAAGCCTGGGCAATAGAAATAGCTTCTTTTTCTGCTCCCTGTGCTAGTTGCTTTATTTTCAAACTTCTTCTGCCACTACCTGTTCAAGTTTTGCCATTCGTTTCGTCCTCCTTTGATTTTGAACATGCAAAAAAAGCTCATTTCTACTCATAGTTCAAGTTGGAAAGAGCTTTTGAAAGTTTATCAAGTGTTTGGTGTTTGGTTTGTTGGTTTGTATTGTACGATCTACTCTCTACTGATGTAAAGGGTCTACTTATTATCTTGTAACCATTTTCTAGCTTCTTCACCTACTAGAATATTTGGTTGTTCTGGCGTCCCAATATTGATGCTTTTTATAAAAGCCTCTTCTAGCCCCCGAACCCCAGTTAATTTAGCTCCTTTTAGCAAAACTCTTTCAAACGTAGCTAACCGCACATCAGCATTAAACAATATTGCATTGCGAAAATCCGTCTCATCAAAAAGACCAGCTACTAAATTTGCATCTGATAAATCAGCTTGAACAAACACCGTCTCAATACATTCACTATCAGCAAGTCTAGCAGCTTTAACATTGGCATTTGTGAAGTCCACATACGATACATTAGATTTACAAAAGTCTGCCCCTTCTAAATTTGTAGATATAAAAGTTGATGAACTTAGTACAGATGAAGAGAAATCTTTGTGCTTTAAGTTCATGCCATCAAAGATACAAGCTGTTATATATGCTTGGTCTAATGTGTATTGTGACAAATCCACATTTCGCAAATCAATTTCATCTATACCTAGTTTTTCGCCTTGTTCTCCAATAGTTTCAATCCAAAGGCGGTGTAATTCTAATCGAGTCATAATTTCTTTGACATCAGTTGTCATACCTAACCCTCCTATGGATACCAAATAATCCTATCTGATATTCCAGATTTTTCAATTGCCTCTTTTAACTGTTCAACATGTTCAGGAATCATGTCTCTTTTATCCACAATTACATTGTAAGTTTTATCTAGTTCTTTATTAATTGCCTTCATCCCGTTATTTACTGTAAATGCGCCTTTCTTGGGAGAAGTATGACCATTTGGATAAGATACGAAACTTTTAACGTCCCATTTAACGTTATTTGTTATATCAATAAATTCTGCTCCTCCGTTTCCTTGTGGGTCACGTACTATCTTCCCTAGTTTTCCTTGTCGTTCCAAATCTAGTCCTATCTCTCTTTCTTTCAAACCTTGATCCCTAATTTTACCGCCATGAGAAGGATCGCCTGCTAAATCATCCAATTCCTTCTGAGTTCTACCACCCGTATAATTTCCATCCTTATCATAAAGGTTAGGTTTATTACCTTTACCCGTACCCCCACCGCTTGAGTTCTTATTTTTTCCCGACGTAGATCCTGATACTGAATTCTTCGGATCGCTCCCCGGATAGTATTTCCGCACCTCAATCTGATTCTTCGTCGGTTCAAGAGGTTTTTGTGTAGACGATTTATAGTTCGCATTTGGCCCATCGTATACCAACTTGTTCTTGGACAATTGACTAGCAGACTGTTGAAAGGCTTCCAATCTTTCCTTTATACCCCAGTTTACACTTGCCCCCCCACCTATTGGCACCGACGTCTTTGCATTCACCTTCGGAAGAGTAGGCCCACTGCCTTTTGGTGCAGCTCCTCTCGCCCCCAAAATTAAAGTGACTACGTCAAAGGAACTCATCCAATGCTCCTTAGATAATGGATCATCTGGATTAAATGCTTCTTTGAAGGAACCTGCAATACCCGACGACAACCAGTTCACATAGTCATATGGGGATTCATTGCGCATGTCGGCCCTTGTCTTGTATCCTTCAATTCTACTACTCACTTCGTCAAATGCCCCGACCGTTAACCAGTTGCCAAAGTCGTATGGAGAATCTAACGATTTGTTTGCACGTACCTCTAACCCATTCCAAAAATCGATACCTATTTCCGCAATGCTATTTCCCGTCTTTTTAACTCCAGACCAAATTTCTTCTCCGGTCTGCACGCCCACCTCTGCAATTTTCTTCCCCATCGCGAGTTGGGCTTCCGCTTGCTGGATCTTGGCTTCGCCTAGCATAGTCAGCCATGACCGGGATTCTTCTTGCTTTGGTTTCGGCTGCTCTGCTGCATAACGATCGTAGCTCGCCTTCCAGCGTTGTCTCACTTCAGGTGGAACCTGCTGATACGCTTGAGCCATCGCATTCGACTCTATTACCATGTTTTGAACCAGCTCTTGTAGACCGCCAGAACTTGCTATATGACGCGCACTTGTAAACACCTTGCCCAGCAGCCACTTACTATAATAGGCATCTTTGGCTTTCTCGTGCTCGTATTGACTGATGAGTCCTTGCATGAACAAACCGGCCAGATATTTCAGCGGATGCAAACCACCTTTTGCGCCTCCACCTCCAGCATGACTCGTCCCTGTACTTCGAACAGGAACAGCAGCGCTTGCTAGTAGACTCGTACTCACAGCCGCTCCGACAAATCCGCCTAATGCCGCTCCCATTGCTACT
>NZ_JMDX01000413.1:0-2837 GCF_000935845.1 Paenibacillus sp. E194 | reverse complement strand
CCCACTACTGCTCCAGCTACTGCTCCTATTATCGGAATAGCGCCTAGCAGTTTGGACTCCGTACCCAGCAATCCATCGGCTTGTTTTTGATCCGCCGGGTTCGTGATCTTCGCGGTCGGGGTATTTGCTGTGTTGTTAGATGAGCCCTTCTTGGCTGCGGCTTGTGCTGCTTCATAGTCTTTGATGTTCATTAGTGGCGGCTCCGGCACAGGAGGAAGATCCATGACGAACACTGGAGCCTTCACCGTGCCCTCTTGATCCACCACCGGTGCCTTGATATCCGTTTCACCATCTATTACCATGCTGCTGGCTCCGCCTGTGAGGTACAATGCACTTCCTGCGGTAAGCGACAGCTCCTGACCCGCATCCAGCTTCACGTGACCGCCTTGAATCCGTACATCTCCCGGGCTGCTGAAGGTAATGCCGTTCCCTTCATGGAGTATAATTGAAAATCCTCCCGAGGTAGACAGGGTCAGCTCTTGTTCAGACATGTCCACGCCGCTTCCTTGCGAATGTCTCCATACTTTAACGTCTGGCTCCCCTTGTGCATGACGATGCTGTCGCGAATCCATGACATAGGCTTCATGTTCCCGGCTCGTCGGCAAGTAAAGCTCCACACGCTCCCCAACCCCCGGCATATCGTACCAGCCACTATGCTCTTCCGCTACATAGCGTGTGGCCACCGGGAACCAGCATGCTTTAGCCGGGTCCTGCTTAGGGTCGATATCCAGTTGGAGCTGTACCAAATCTTGCTGTACCTGTAACACGCTGCCCGTCAGCGCAATCCCCGTAGCTTGATCATTCTCATAGCGGGCATAACGAATATCCTGTTCAGCCTGGAGATCGTAACGGGTAAGCAGCAGTCCATCCTTCATCCGTGTTACTGCCTTAACAACGACTAGCTCTTTCCCAGATCCAATCGGTAACGCGATGCTATCTCCCAACGCATAGTATTGTAGGCTTTCGAACACATAGGTCACATACGAGCCCGCTCGTCTCCCCGGCTTCCCCGTCTCCAGTTCATGGAACGTCCTACGAACCTGGTAACTTACATCCCGTTCCAGCTTGTACAGTTTGCCTACCGGCATTCCGAAGAAGACCTTAGGCGACGCTGCAGTTACCTCCGGCACCAGTACTGACCCAAAGCGAGCGGCCAGACGCTTTAAAAAACTGCCCAATCCGTCTCCTCATATTGTAAAACAAAAGTTCCCAGTTTGGTATTGTTGGTTACGGTATCGATGGCGTCTCCAAACTTGTATTTACGAATCATCGTTGTGACCAGATCATCGTAGGTACGATGAATATCCTGATAGGATCGCTTCTTTATCTGGATATCCATCTGATAGGAATGCGAAGCGGCTTCCAGCTCAAAGGTATACACGCCCCGAAAGCAATGCACGGATAGGCGCGTAACAATGCCATGAAACAGTCGTCTTACCGATTGTCCTCGCTCATCCAACTGGCGGATAACGATCGGTTCCTCTTCCATGTTCTGTCCAATGCATGCAGCTCCCTGCTCTTCTGACAGCATGCCGCTTACCATTACATATGCGTGATCGTTGATGGTTCTTGTAATTTGAAGCTTCTCTATATGTTGAGGCTGAAAGGGACCGTAGAAACGCAGACTTTCATATCCGATTTCGTTATGTAATGCACTCAAGTGAGCTCATCTCTCCTTTCGGGCGGCATAAAGCCGCGGTCACTTCCGAAACCTGACGTCTTTGAGAACAGAACCTTAATCCAACTCCTGCCCGTCATTTTCGATTTGGATATGACCACAATATAGACACTGAAGGGTACAGTTCTGCATCAAGGCAGGCTGACCCTCGATCTTCACATCACTTTTCCCGTTCAGCCACGGCATGGTCAGCATCGGAACACACGGAGCCTTCTTCACGCCATAGATATCTACCATTTCACTGGCCTGCACGGCTGGATTTAGCGGGCTGGAGCAGTTCCCGAAAGATTCAATGTTCACCCCGGGCACGTAATCCCCAATATTCATTTGTGCTTTGTTTTTTATGTAGACGCCATGGCTAAAAGGCCTTTTCAGACGTGTAGGCTGCGTACCATAACTACAGCTCAAGATCGCTCCTGCCACGACATAGCTTTTTTTCGCAGCGCTTCCCGGTTTCACCTGAGTTTCTTCCATCTTGCTCTCTCCCCCTTCATGCCTCCATCTCAACTCTTTGCAATCGAATGCCTGTAAAGAATCGTCGCAACAAGCTTTCCGCCACAGCCAAATGGATATAAATATGAGGTTCGATGGAGCCCTTAATCCGAAAAACAGGCGATTCCAACTCCCCCTGTCTCAGTACCAAACGCTTCAATGTCTGATTGGGGTACCATTCTGTTTGTGCGGACAAACAATCTTCCATCGGCGGACGAAGCAACCAGTATACGTCCTGTTTGACCTGCTTGAAATCGGTAAGAATGACTGCTCTCCATTCCAGTCCCGGCATATATTTCTCCAATAATGATTTCATCCGATCCGACACCAGCGGCAGAGGAAATTCCAAAAAAATCCGGGTACACCGTTTGTGGACTGGTATGTACAGCTAGAAAAAGAGGGTCCTCCTGCTGGTTCTGTCCCTGTGGATCTGCCAGGATATCTCTTACTTGCAAAGGAGACATCGCAGCAGGCTCCACTCTGTTCTTTACCCGCTCGTCTACCATCAGTCGAAAATATCTCAATGCAGCCACTCCCTTTTACAACGGTGTCCCTCGACTGTGCAGGCTCAGATGGATCACTATATAGATGGGATTTCTCAAAGGTTCCCGAATCCAATCCAATGGCTTCTCTACGCTGTACATCTGTAAAAATGACTCCTTGTACA
>NZ_JMDX01000412.1:0-2866 GCF_000935845.1 Paenibacillus sp. E194 | reverse complement strand
GCTTCGTAAACGAGTACGAGCAGATAAGCACAATCGCCACAGGCGACAGCCATAGGCAGAAAGAGTTCAGCATCCCTGCCGCTGCGATAAAGATCGCAAAGTTGATGATGACGAACAGCGTCACTTCACGCCCATGCAGCAGCTTCTGCGGCATATGCCTATGCGCCGTGCGCGGATTCGCTGCATCGAATGGCAAATCGGCCAAGCGATTGAACGCATTCGCTCCATTACGGGCTGCTACGAGCGCGATGAGCGACCAGAGCATAACGTGGAAGGAAGGAATCCCTCCTGCTGCCCATACCATCGAAATGATGGCGAACGGCAGTGAGAACAGCGTATGGGAGAACATGACCAGTTCTCCGAACATGCGCGTTTTGCGAATAACCTTTTGGATAGTAACCATAGCTTACATACACCCCATGAGTGTTCAAATATCTATTTCTATTGTCCTTAACAGGCACAATTCCAACCCGCTAGATGCGATCATGTTGCCCTGCTAGGAGCTCTCTATTCAACAGAGTCCAATGGACGTTTCCGAATCGAGGCGAAGCAGCCTATTGAACCGCTTCCGCCAATACTGCGTCCAGTTCCTTCAGCATCCCCTCAATATCTTGCTCGTTCATCACGAGCGGCGGCTGGAAGGCTAGCACGTTGCGGCCAATGCCGTTTTTCCCAATAATATAGCCGCGATCCTTCATCGCTTCCAATACGCGATCCGTCAGTGCTGCGCTATCTTGTTCGTCTGTACCGTGCAGCTCCGCACCAAGCATCATGCCTTTGCCGCGTACATCAACGAGTACCGCATGCTTCGCCTGCAGTGCCTGCAAGCCTGACTTCAACTGATTCCCGAGCCGTTCTGCACGGCCTACCAAGTCTTTCTGCTCAATATAATCGAGTACAGCCAGCGCAGTAACGGAAGATACCGGATTACCGCCAAATGTCGATGCCGACGCACGGTTGAAGCTTGCCGCGATCTCATCTGTTGTCGCAAATGCACCGATTGGCACACCGTTGCCTAGTGCTTTTGCCATCGAAATAATATCAGGCACAACGCCGTAATGCTCCATGGCAAATATACGGCCTGTACGACCGAAGCCGGTTTGGATCTCGTCGGCTATCATCAATACGCCATGCTCCTCAAGAAGCGCCTTCACCTCGCGGAAATACCAATCTGGTGGCGCAATCATGCCTCCGTTGCCTTGAATCGGTTCCACGAGCATCGCTGCAAATGTATCTCCCTTCTCCTCCAGCACCTGCTTCAGCGCCTCAATCGAGCGGCGTGCCGCCGTCTCATCGTCTGTCTCTGGATCATATGGACGGGGGATGAATGTCACTCCGCTGTCCAAATAATCATCAGCACGCCACATCGGGATGCCCGTTACGCCCATCGTCAGGAATGTACGCCCATGCAGGCCATACTCCAGCGCAATGAAATTGCGGCGCTTCGTATGAAGTCTAGCAAGCAGCATCGCACCTTCATTCGCTTCTGAGCCGCTGTTACAGAAGAAGGTACGCTTCAGATCACCCGGCAGGATTCCGTTCGCGAGCCGCTCCGCCAAGTCGACCATCGGCTGCGTCAAGTAAATCGTTGTCGTATGCTGCAGCGTCTCCAACTGCTTGATCGTCGCTCCCGTAATCGCTGGATTGCAGTGGCCGCTCGCCACGACTGATACCCCTGCGAAGAAATCAGTATATTGTGTGCCCTTCTCGTCGTACAAATACTGCATCGAGCCGCGTACAATTTGCGGTGGATTGCGATAGAAATGATGCGTGCATGGGAAGAAATATTGCTTCCGCTTCTCTATAACACCCTCAGGTCCGATATACGTTGTTTGCTCCTTGCTCACGTCGTAGCCACCCTTTCTCATCTTGAACTGAAGAAACGGCAGACTGTAACTTGCCAATTCAAGCTAGCCACGCCGCTTCTTGTTCTCTCTACTCATAACTGCATGGATTACCTTAACGATAATTCATTACCCTATCTCATTGTTCTATCTATATGTCATACGAACTTCCTTCCTACTCATTCGTCGATAGCCAAGAAAGAACGCACTATCTTTCAACAGTTATAGAACCATTACATCCCCACTATACAGCAATATAAAACCGTCATAGACCTGTTAAGCTTGCAACTAGGCTTGTACCGGCTGCAAATCAATCGACAGCGCCTCCCCGAATTGCAGCGAACCAAGCGTGTAACCTGCATATTCCGGCGTCATGCCTGCATACAATTCACCGCAGCGCGACAAGTCTTGCAGCGCTGTACGGTACGTGCTTACGATGCTGCGCAGCTGCTCAATTGTATATGACTTCCCTTCAATGCGGAAGTGGTTCACGCCTGCCTCATGCAGCTCCTTCAAGAACGGCAGATAACACAGTTCCTTCGCAATTGCCAAGTGGTTGCGTCCGCTCCAATCTCGGTATACCGGGTTCTCGCCCTTGTCTGTCAACAATACAAGATGCTGATTGTCGACGTGCTTGTTGTCCTCCTGCATGATCGGCTCCATAGCAACTGTATTTTCATACAGATCCAATTCCAGATACATGGCGATTGGCGAGCCGTGAACGATCATCTCGACCGGCACCTTCTCCGTCTCTTGCAATAGGTTCGCCAAGTCATTCAGCGGAAGCTCCAGTGAAGCATGTACCCGCTCCAATCCGAAGTGTTCATGGTACAGCTTCGCCGACATATGATTATATACGTTTAGATTGAAATCGCCAACCATCGGTAGACCGATGTCACGGAACTTATGCATAGCTCCGATATTGGTGACGAGCAATCCATCAAGTCCATAGTGACCTCCAAGCAGGAAGTGATTGTACTGCTCCATATGCAGCTCATTCATCATGCGCGGCATACCCAGAA
>NZ_JMDX01000411.1:0-2888 GCF_000935845.1 Paenibacillus sp. E194 | reverse complement strand
CCTGGGACGCGATTCAATGAAGCCGGCTGGAAGCCATGTCTTCGGTGTTATGAATCGTGCCCGCGGTTGCTGATTCTCTGTTGTATTATCCAATAGGGTCATGCATTACCTCTATCTCTCTAATATGCTCGATGATCAATTACATCGACATTACTCATATATCTTAATCGGATTGTAGAACGTATCGCGTTCGATCGGCGTACGGCCTGCTCCCTTAATGAGCCATACGAGTTCATCGCGCGTCAAACCTTCCGGTGTAAGCGCGCCGGCTGCATGACTGATGCGTTCCTTCACAAGCGTGCCGTGCACGTCGGAAGCACCGAATGTAAGTGCAACTTGTGTCAACTGGGTTCCGATATTGATGAAGTACGCTTTAATATGTTGAATATTGTCCAGCATAAGGCGGCTGATCGCGATTGTCTTCAAGTCTTCATAAGCGGAGTTGCGGCGCTTGATGCTGGCTTTAGGACTCTTCGGCTGCATAGACAATGGAATGAAAACTTGGAAGCCATTCGTCTCATCTTGAAGTTCACGGATCGAGATCATATGGCGAATACGATCCTCATGCGATTCGATTGCGCCGTACAGCATCGTTGTATGTGTCTTCATGCCAAGTTGATGTGCCGTACGATGAACTTCGAGATAGCGCTCAACGCCAGCCTTCTCGACACGCATCTTCTTCCGATATTCATCGGATAGAATTTCTGCTCCTCCACCTGTCAGAGATTCCAGTCCGGCATTCATTAGCTCTTTAAGCACCTCTTCAATGCTCAAGCCGCTGATGCGTGTGAAGAAATCAATTTCAGCTGCTGTGTACGCCTTAAGTGTGACGTCTGGATACTTCTCGTTCAGTGCACGAAGTGAATCTACATAATAAGAGAACGGTACATGCGGATTGTGTCCGCCAACGATATGGAACTCGCGTACGCCCGGTTGGATGTGCTGATCTACGAAGTCGATCATTTCTTGACCGGATAATGTATAAGCACCTTCGTCTCCTTGATCTTTACGGAAGTTGCAGAAGGCGCAGTGCGCTTCGCATACATTCGTGAAGTATAGGGACATATTTTCAATAAAATAAACATTTTTGCCGTTCTTGCGCATGTTCGCAAGATTCGCCAATTGACCCAAGGTCAACAGGTCGTCCGTTTCATACAAGTAAACGCCATCCTCAAGCGTCAGGCGCTCACCGCGTTCGACTTTATCTGCGATTTCGGCCATACGTGGATCGGCATGACGCGTCATGACTGTAGTCATACACAGGCCCCCTTCAGGTAAGGTATATTTTTACAATTCAGCACAATATGCTGTTATTGACAAATAAAAAACTCCGCGGCGGATAAGTTCCGTCGGAGATTGCAGTGAAACGAATCACATTAATTGATGTCAGTTCCATTATACATTCGCATAAGAGGTGGGGCAATACGTCTAGAGGAAGTAAAGGTGCAAATTACCAGCAGTGATGTTCTCTTGTATATGCCGAAGGGGATGGTTATACTTAGTAATACGAGGAGGGTGATTAGAATGATTACAATCAGCGATGAAGCGATTGAGAAGATAAAGGAAATGATTGCGCAAGAGGAAAATGAAAATATGTTCCTGCGTGTCGGTGTTCGTCCAGGCGGTTGCAGCGGATTCTCCTATGGTATGGGATTTGACGATGAAGAGACTGAAGAAGATGTGCACTTGGAGATTGGCGGCATGAAAGTGGTCATCGATAAGGAAAGTGTTCCTCATTTGAGTGGACTTACAATCGACTACAAGGAATCCGGCATGTCTGGAGGCTTCACGATCGACAACCCGAACGCGGTAGCAACTTGCGGCTGCGGCTCCAGCTTCCGTACTGCGACAAATGAGGGGAAAGCGGAGAAGTGCGACGACTAGTCTCCACTTATTTGCATGATACCTCATATTTAAATAAATGAATGATACATTCTGATTCAATTCGATTCGATAATTGCGATTAGACTTCGTGATTAGATGATAATGAAATATAGAAGACCTCTTATTACGGTAGAGTAGAGCATTGCTGCCTTATAAGAGGTCTTTTTGTTGTTTTTGGCGTCTATAGCGCTAATCCTAATATTTCTAATCATACTGCAAATTGTTTCGGCGAACCTTATAACGAGCAGGAGGTGATACCTATGAATGAACATCATGATGCACATCAAGTACAGCAATCCACTGATGCAGACCGTACACTGCTGGTGTCTTATAGAGCGTATTGCTCGGAATGTCCAGGAGAGTGGCATGGGACTTGCTACGATTCCCGTCAAGATTCAACAAGGGATGCCCAGAATCACAACAATACGTACCATGCAGGAACCACGGGAGCTACCGTTATTGAGAGCTCAGGCAGCTGTTAATTTGTGTGGGGATAGAACGAATTGAACACAGAACACAGAAGCTGTGCAGCCATCTATTCTGCTCAACTGAAGAAGGCTGCCCTTACTCTTATAGGAAGAGCAGGTGCAGCCTTAGCCTTCGGGTATCTTGTCTTGTTAAGTTGAGTTGATCGTTATTTTTTTGCTACTTTGAAGTGATCCTTCATGAAGCTGATGCCGATGAACATGTCATTATCATCAAAATAACGGTAAATTTAGAAGTTCTATTCCTTTACTCGTTTGCCCAGCAAGATCATGAACCAAATGATGCTTGCTCCGAGGATTGCGTGTCCAAGGCCGGCCATGTGGCTCAAGCCCTTCATATCTGTTCCGTTAACCTGAAGGATGCCGCGAACCGTCATCGCTGCAAGACTTAGCACCAGGCCGATATTGTATACATAGTACCAACCTTTGAATGAACGGACTTCATGTACGCGGAACTGCTTCGCAAGCAAGGTGAGAAGCAGGAAGAACAGGAAGCCGAGAACGAGAATATGGGTGTGC
>NZ_JMDX01000410.1:0-2980 GCF_000935845.1 Paenibacillus sp. E194 | reverse complement strand
GAAGCGCGAGCTAATCCTGAAGCGATATGTGAGCTAATCGCAAGACATCGCATCCACATATTCGAATCAACCCCAGCCCTTGTTATTCCGTTGATGGAATATGTGCATGAACAAGGCAAGGATGTAAGCAGTCTGCGCCTGCTCGTTGTTGGCTCGGATCATTGCCCGGCCGCGGAATATCGCAAGCTGATTGAACGATTCGGCTCGCAAATGAGAATCCTGAACAGCTATGGCGTGACTGAGGCTTGCGTCGATGCGTGCTATTACGAGAGAAATTGTAGTGTGGATTCCATCACAATGCTCCCGATAGGTAAACCACTGCCTTCGGTATCCATGTACATTCTAGACGAGAATAAGGCGCTTCAGCCAATCGGAATTGTAGGAGAGCTCTACATAAGTGGAGCCGGTGTCGGCAGAGGTTATCTGAACCGTGATGACTTGACAGCAGAAAAATTCGTTGATGACCCCTACTCTCAAGGAAAGATGTATCGGACAGGTGATTTGGCAAGATGGCTGCCGGACGGAAACATTGAATACCTTGGAAGGCTCGATCATCAAGTCAAAATTCGGGGTAATCGGATAGAAATAGGGGAAATTGAAACACGCATGCTGCAAACATCACTTGTGCGGGAAGCTGTTATCGTAGCGCGCGAGGATGAAAATGGACTGAAAGCTCTGTGCGCCTATTATGTTGCCGATAGCGAGATATCCGTACAGCAATTGCGTTCAACCCTGGCAGAACAAGTACCTGATTATATGATTCCGTCTTATTTCATGAAGCTGGAACGATTGCCGCTTACGCCGAACGGCAAAATCGATCGGAATGGATTGCCTGCACCATCTGGTCAGGACTATTCCGGCAAGATTTATGTGGAGCCTCGTAACCAAGCGGAACAAACGCTGGTTAGCATCTGGCAAATGGTGCTTGGAGTCAAGCGAGTTGGCATTTTGGATCATTTCTTCGAGCTAGGTGGAGATTCGATCAAGTCCATTCAAGTATCATCTCGCATGCAGCAAGCTGGATATAAGCTGGATATCCGGGATCTGTTCAAGTATCCGACCATTGAACAGATAAGTCCACATCTGGTAGAGGTTCAGCGAAAAGCTGAGCAGGGAGAAGAGAGCGGTGAGGTTGGGCTCACTCCTATATTGCGCTGGTATTTTGAACGAGATGAAGCGAGTCTGCATCATTACAATCAATCCATAATGCTGCACCGCAAAGATGGATTCGATGAGGCGGCACTTCGCAATGCACTGCACAAGATTACGGAACATCACGATGCGCTGCGCATGGTATTCCACCGTACGGAACAGGGAGAATACGCGGCCTGGAACCGGAGAATCGAAGAAGGCGAGCTTTACCGTCTTGATGTGTTGGATATCAAGGAACGTTCCGCTGGCGATGAAAGCGAAGAATCTCTTCACAACATGCTCATGGCAGAAGCTGATGCGATTCAGAATGGGTTCAATTTAGAGGCAGGGCCACTCGTAGGCGCAGGATTGTTCCGCTGCCCAGATGGAGATCATCTGCTTATCGTCATTCATCATGCTGTTATCGATGCCGTATCCTGGCGGATTTTGCTTGAGGATCTTGCTAGCGGATACGAACAGGCACTTCTAGGCAGCGAGATTCGTCTCCCTGACAAGAGCGATTCCTTCCGGTTATGGTCAAGACAGCTTTCAGCATATGCGCAGCAGTCTAACATGAACGAGGAGCTGAAATATTGGCAGCAAGTCGCACAGACGACGATTACTCCACTGCCGACGGATTACGCTGGGACTGCTCTTCAACTTGATAGTGAATCGGTAACGGTCGAATGGAGTGCTAACGAGACCGAACTGCTGTTGAAGCAGGCGCATCGGGCGTATAACACGCAGATGGACGATCTTCTTTTAACGGCACTCGGCATTGCATTCCGGAGATGGTGCGGACATGAGCGTATCCGAATTAATTTGGAAGGACATGGTCGGGAGTCGATCCTGCCAGATCTCGATATCACACGCACGGTAGGCTGGTTCACGAGTGAGTATCCGCAGCTTCTCGAGGTAGGCTCTGAGGAAGAACTGCCGCGAATCATCAAGTCAGTCAAAGAAGATTTGCGCAGCATTCCGAATAAAGGGATCGGTTACGGAATTTGTCGATATTTATCAGACAAGAGTATGCAGGATGATTGGGGAACAGCACCTGAGGTTAGCTTCAACTACTTGGGGCAGTTCGACCAAGATTTCCAGAACAGCGGGTTTTCTCCATCGCCGTATTCTACCGGCAGCAATATTGGGGGAGATCAGCTAAGACCTTATCTGCTAGACATGAATGGAATGGTCTCGGATGGCAAATTGCAGCTCGACATCAGCTATGGACGGACGCAATATCGTGTTGAGACGATTGAGCGATTGGCAAGCTTGATTCGGGACAGCTTACTTGAAATCATCGATCATTGTGTGGCCAAAGAGCAAACAGAGCTCACGCCAAGTGACGTGTCATTGCAGCGCATTAGCATTCAAGAGTTGGAGCAGATCGTTGAACGGACAAGTGGTATCGGTGAAGTAGAGGATATCTATGCATTAACGCCGATGCAGAAGGGAATGTGGTTCCATACAGCTATGGACAGCCAGGCGGGAGCCTATTTCGAACTTACGCGCTTAACGCTTAAGGGAGCGTTGAACATCGAAGCCTTCGCCGCAAGCTGGAATGAACTGGCCGCTCGGCATGCTGTATTCCGTACCAACTTCCTCGTCGATTCGAACGGTGAACCGCTGCAAGTTGTATTTCGTAGCAAGCGCATTAGCGTGAAGCACGAAGATTTGCGGTCCCTGAATTCATATGAGCAGGCTGTGGCGATTGAGAACGAAGCGGCCAAGGAACGTGCACAAGGCTTTGACCTTGAGAATGGGAATGTCATGCGCGTGTCCGTACTTCAGACGGCAGACGAAGTGTATGAAGTGCTGTGGATCTCCCATCACATCGTCATGGATGGTT
>NZ_JMDX01000409.1:0-2987 GCF_000935845.1 Paenibacillus sp. E194 | reverse complement strand
TCCATCTCAAGCAGCTTCTGGTACTGCTTCGTCAGCGCATTCTTCGGCTCGCTCAAGATACGAACCAATGTATGCTCATCAAGCGGCTCCAACGTTGAGATGACTGGAAGACGCCCAACAAATTCAGGAATAAGTCCGAATTTCAGCAAATCCTCCGGAAGTGTCATCGTCAAGTATTCGCCAGGCTTCAAGTCCTTCTGACCACCGTCAGCATTGAAGCCAATAATTTTCTTACCTACACGACGCTTGATAATTTGCTCCAGTCCGTCAAACGCACCACCGCAAATGAACAAGATGTTCGTCGTATCAATTTGGATAAATTCTTGGTGAGGATGCTTACGGCCACCTTGCGGCGGAACAGAAGCAACGGTTCCCTCCAAAATTTTCAGCAATGCCTGCTGTACCCCTTCGCCAGATACATCGCGTGTAATCGAAGGATTCTCGGATTTGCGGGCTACTTTATCGATTTCATCGATGTAAATAATACCGCGTTCCGCCTTCTCCACGTCATAGTCTGCCGCTTGGATCAGCTTCAGCAGAATATTTTCAACATCTTCGCCTACATAACCTGCTTCTGTAAGCGATGTTGCATCCGCAATTGCGAATGGCACATTCAAGATTTTAGCCATGGTCTGCGCCAAGAGTGTCTTACCGGAACCAGTAGGCCCCACAAGCAAGATGTTACTCTTCTGCAGCTCAACATCCTCAATCTTGTTTTGGGTGTTAATCCGTTTGTAATGGTTATATACCGCTACGGACAACGACTTTTTCGCAATTTCTTGTCCAATGACATATTGATCCAGAATCGCACGAATTTCCTTCGGTTTCGGTATATCCTTCAGATCAACTTCCTCTTCGTGACCGAGCTCTTCCTCTACAATCTCATTGCACAGCTCGATGCACTCGTCACATATATATACGCCAGGACCGGCAACCAACTTGCGTACTTGTTCCTGCGACTTGCCGCAGAACGAGCACTTCAATTGCCCCTTCTCATCATTAAATTTAAACAATCGGTGTCCCCCCTTACTTGAGCCCCGGGCTTGCCGGATGTAAAACTTGGTCAACAAGACCGTATTCTTTCGCTTCATCAGCGCTCATGAAGTTGTCACGATCCGTATCGCGTTCAATCTTCTCAATCGGCTGACCTGTGCGATCCACATATATTTGGTTCAGCTTATGTCTTGTCTTCAAGATCCAGTCCGCATGAATCTTAATGTCGGACGCTTGACCACGCACGCCACCCAGCGGCTGGTGAATCATGATCTCACTGTTCGGCAGAGCAATACGCTTGCCTGGCGCTCCAGCCGTCAGCAAGAGTGAACCCATACTTGCAGCCAAGCCTACGCAAATTGTAGATACGTCAGGTTTGATATGCTGCATCGTATCGTAAATTGCCATGCCGGCCGTAACTGAACCGCCCGGTGAGTTGATATACAAGAAAATGTCCTTCTCTGGATCATCTGCTTGAAGGAACAACAACTGCGCAATGACGCTGTTCGCTACGTCATCATCGATGGCGCTGCCCAGAAAGATAATACGATCTTTCAGCAGACGCGAGTAAATATCATAAGAGCGTTCGCCGCGATTTGTCTGTTCGATGACCATCGGGATTAAATTCATGGTACCGACCTCTTTTCTTTACATAGCTTTACATTTCTATTCTAACATTTTCTGAACGTGGTGTCATTTTTACACCGATTACCATTATTCTATGTGCGGCAAATGCCCGTAATCCCTGCAAATAAGCTCTATATTCGTGCCTTCTCACGGGTGGGAATCGCCTAATATGTTACCTACTGATTATGTACACCCAATTACTGGGTGGTGAAACGTTATGTAGTGAATCAAGAACTTACAATCCAGCAAACTTTCACCAGACAGGTGGTAAAAAATAAGGCACGCCCTTAAAAAGTAACGTGCCTTATCCTGTTACGCCGCCCTCACATGCATGATGCAGTTGCAGCCGATATGCAATTAATTCTTGCTGTTGTCCACAATGAACTTAACTGTTTTGCGAAGAGCTGCCTCTTCACGCAAGTTTTCAATCGTGCCGTTCTTCTCCAAGATGGAGCGGATTTCGTCCGCAGAACGTTGGTAAGAAGCCGCCATTTTATCAAGCTCTTCTTGAAGCTCTTCTTCAGAAATTGTAATGTTCTCTTCTTTCGCGATTTGCTCAAGAACGAGGTTGTTTTTCACACGCTTGTCAGCCTCTTGTTGCATTTGCTCGCGCAAGTCTGCAATCGTTTGGCCAGACAATGTCAAGAACATATCCATGTTCATGCCTTGCATGCGAAGACGGTTGTCCAAATCTTTAACCATGTGCTGAATTTCAGTCTCGATCATCGCACGTGGGATTTCTACTTCTGCATTTGCAGATGCTTTTTCAACGAGCTCAGCTTCACGAGCTGCTTCCAGTTCGCGTCCTTTGCGCTCTTTCAACTGTTTTGTAAGATCAGCTTTGTACTCGTCCAAAGTTTCGAATTCGCTAACGTCTTTTGCGAACTCATCGTCAAGCTGTGGAAGCTGCTTGCGCTTGATCTCATGAACTTTTACTTTGAATGTTGCAGGCTTGTTAGCCAAGTTCTCTGCATGGTAGTGCTCAGGGAACGTAACTTCAACATCTTTGAAGTCACCTGTTCCAAGACCAATCAATTGATCTTCGAATCCAGGAATGAACGTGTTAGAGCCAAGCTCCAATGTGTAGCGCTCACCTTTGCCGCCTTCAAATGCTTCGCCATCAACGAATCCTTCGAAGTCCATAACAACGCTGTCGCCTTTTTGTGCTGTCTCTTCGTCAACGATAACGAGTTCAGCATGGCGCTCTTGCAGACGCTTCAATTCAGCGTCAAGCTCTTCTTCCGTAACTTCAGCTTCTTTAGCTTCTACTTCAAGACCTTTGTAGTCGCCAAGCTTTACTTCAGGCTTAACTGTTACTTTTGCTTTGAACTTTGAACGTTTTGGCCTTTTGCCGTAATTGTTTCAAC
>NZ_JMDX01000408.1:0-3002 GCF_000935845.1 Paenibacillus sp. E194 | reverse complement strand
CGCTTATTGACATAAATCCTGAAAATACAATGTATTTGATCGGGAAAAACTCGCCAAGTATTCCCCCAATAAACATGGCCAATGGCGCGAGCCCCATCGTAAGTGTTCCCTTTATTGAGGACACCTTGCCCCTCATTTCCTGGGTAACAGTTAGTTGCACCGTCGATTCGATCAGTACATTAACAATGGCATTAAATATTCCGCCAATAAATAACAAAATGGCCATTAGTATAAAATTGTTCATCATGACTGCGGTTGAAAAAACGATCCCTGCTAGTAGCCCTGAAAACATAAGAAACATACTTTTGTGTTCAGGTTTGATGCGAAATACGGATGTAAGAATCATCCCCGCGAGCATTCCTAACGTAAAGATGGCCATCGCGATCCCGTACTTTACTTCTCCTAGATTCGCTGAATTTTTAAACATCGGTGCAAGCAAGACAATACTTATCGTTGCAAAAAAGTTTAAAAATCCCGCCAAAACAATTAAGTCTCTTAGTCCTTTCATCTTCCAGATGTACGTAAACCCATCCTTCATATCCTGCCAGAAATTATATTGTTGATCCTGACCAGTTGACTTAGGAATTTTCATGAAAAAGGCGAGAATAAAGGAAATGATGTAGGATATGCCATTACATAAGAAGAGAATTGGCGGACCGACGAGATGATACAACACACCGCCAGAGGAAGGTCCAATGATTTGAGAAACCGCACGTAACATGCTTAAATTGGCACTAGCTTGTACAATTTGAGACGGGTGAACAAGATCTGGGATTGTTGATGTGACAGCAGGATTAAAAAATGCAGCGCATATGCCAAGAATAATCCCCGCAGCAAAAGCCATCCAAATTTCAAGATATCCAAAAATGGCCGCAGTACCTACGAAAAGAATACATACACCTCGAATGAAATCCATTAATAGGATCATTTTTCTTCTGTCAGTGCGGTCTACAATTACCCCTGCAAAAGGAGATATGAGGACTTTAGGCAGCAATGATGCTGCCAACAGTGCACCCATCAACCCGGGTGAACCTGTTTCGTAGAGTATCCAGAAGGTTAAGGCGATTTCATAAATGGAATCACCTAAAGCGGAAACCAGCTGTCCTTGCCAGAGCAAAAGAAATTCAGTGTCCATAACCGCTTTTTGGGTTCGCTTGTGTTCTCCATTTTCGCTCCAATCGAGAGCTAAAACAAAAAGAATCGCGCTCAGTTTGGAGCTATAACACGCTCACTTGCCGAACACGATCCCCTTGTTCATTAGCTTTGATTCTTATTTTTCATGCTCACTATGAAATAATTGAAATCCATATCATCGTTATCGTTTTTAACTTTTCACTAGATTGCGTTCGAGCATCTGGTAGGAATAAAACCCTTGTCCGGTTTTTCTTCCATGTGTTCCTGCATCCACCATTTTCCTCAGAAGCGGGCAGCAACGAAACTTCGAATCTTGATAGCTCTCGTATAAAATATCGAGTGAATGAACGACGGTATCAAGGCCTATCAAATCAGCTGTTTCAAGTGGTCCCATTTTGTGCCCAAAGCACTTTTTGAAAATATCGTCTACATCCCTCGGTTCAGCAACCTGATCTTGAACGACAAACGCAGCCTCATTCATCATCAGATGAGAAACGCGGTTGGACACAAATCCTGGTAAGTCGCTGACAACAATCGCCTCTTTATTCAATGTAGCTAAGAGATCTATGGTGGCTGCAATGGTTTCCTCAGAAGTATGGTAACCTTTGATCACCTCTACTACTGGTTTCATTAGTACGGGATTCATGTAATGTGAGCCGATGACCTTGGTTGGCCTATTAGTAAGTGAAGCAACTTTAGTAATCGATATACAAGAGGTGTTCACCGCAAAAATACAATGCTCAGGACAAATACGATCAAGCGTTACATATACATCCTTTTTGGTCTCCCATTTCTCCGGTACATTCTCAATGATATAATCTGCATTGCTTAATAAGTCATAATTAACGGTAAAACAAATTCGATTCAAAATGGTTTCAGGGTTCTCCACGATGAGATCTTTGTTGTACAAGCCTTGAAAACGAATGTTTTTGGAAATTTGCTCTTTGGCTCTCGTAAGAATGTCTTCTGAAATATCAACGAGTATTACGTCGTACCCAGCTAATGCATAATTATGTGCAACGCCTGTTCCCATAACGCCTGCACCGATGACACCAATCACCTGCATGCTTCTGCTCTCCTCCTAAATCATATTGGACTTCCGTGTCTCTCTTGATTTCATTGGCCAATAGCAGCATGCTTGCTCGCTACGAGCGCAGAAATCGCCTGAATGGATCTGAAATTGTTCAGGTCCAAATCCGTGTTGTCGATCTCAATGCCGAACTCCTGTTCCATAAACATAACCAATTGCATTGCAAAGAGAGAATCTACATCTCCAATGGCGAAAATATCATCGTGATCCTGCAGTTCCCGCTTTTTAATAAAATTGCTCAAAAATGCGCGTGTTTTGTTTTTGATTTCTTCCATTATTATATCCCTCGATTTGATAGATTTTTTCTTACCTAGCATTCGTGGCGCTGTGTAAACGCATGAATTTTTTGAAAGTTAAAAACTCATATTCCAAATTAATGATTCTTGATATTTTTGTAAGCGAATCATCTAGGCTAACCTCGACAAAGCTGTCAATTCCCCATTCACCTAATTTTAGAATGGAAGCATTCCAATTCATGGGGCTAGTCATATTTTTTATCAGTTCCTTCTTTAAATCAGAAGCACTTTGGATTGTGGTCTGAGTAAAGACGGATAGAATGGCCACCTCGCTATCACATATGGGGGGTTTCTTCAACTAGGCGTACGAACATATCAATTCCCCTTGCTGCATAAGGTGAATGAAAAGCATAGGGTGTGTTGATGACTGAAGCCTTTATAGCCCCCTCCTGTTCAGCGGATTGTAAAACCTGATTAACACTGTCCTTGATTCCTGAAATAACGAGACATGTATCATTATTTTCACTAGCGATATATACGTT
>NZ_JMDX01000407.1:0-3007 GCF_000935845.1 Paenibacillus sp. E194 | reverse complement strand
TTGCATATTAGTGGTTTTTACACTTGGAGCAACTATCGGTTCCTTTACAACCTACGCAACAGTTCTTTTTATAGGACTAGTTAATAATTCATTAACTTCGTATTTTTATTTTCCATGACAACGAATTAATGATAGTTATCATCAAAAATGTAAACATACACAAAAGATGTAGTTTATCTCCACATAACTAGAACTCGGAGTGATGAAATGCGAAAAAATGTATCGAAACATGTACATAAACTATAGGATGCATTAACTAAAAATCATAGAGTTGCTATGCAGCTCTTTTTTTATTGTACTAACGGGCACATTAGTTGAATAACAACAGCGGTAGTCTAAGACTTTATTTATCAAGTCTTGTTCTGCCGCTAGCTCGTACCTTAGGCTGGGTCGTATGTTGTCTGGATCATCAAAATCAGCAAGACTCTGGTACATCGTAACAAATTGCTGCGTTACATGGGGATCAATGGTAACCGTTATGTTGTCCCAATCGATTTCATTTGATTTTTCAGATCCTTCAGGATGCTTAACTCCTCCACTCTTAGTACTCAAAGCTTTACAATATATTCGGGTGTGAGATTTTCCGGGTTCGAATGCTGAAAAAGATGCCCTTCATAATCGAAATATAGAACCTGAAACGTATCAGCAAGTCCCTCAACGAAATGTTTCCCGAAGTCAGGGTCTACTCCCCACAGCTTCAAGTTTTCCGCTTCTTGATTGCAAACGGATTTTTAGCAATCGGTAACTTGATGGTTTGGGCGCCGGAAACTCCCGTTAATCCCGCTTCTATTTCCGAACGGTCGTTTAGCCGAATCATCTTTTTCAATGCGTTCACCCTTTCATCGTTTATATACTTATCATAGTACTATGGATGAGCAGCCGCGGCGCACGTTTTAGATATCTGTATTTCTTCCTGTAGTCTTCGTGTGCCTTTTGTTGTTCTTCTGGTGTCATAGTCAAAAGATTAAACACGTCTGCAACGATCGGCAATTCCTTCTTTTCGTTTTTCGGGTATTCGGATTTTATGGTGGAATTATCTCTGTAAACTAAGATTTCTGTTGTATTTTGTTGATTTTCCAATAAACTGAATTAGTTACTCAGCGGCACTTGACGTCAGATTCCTGTGGTGGATTTTTCCTTTTCATTTTTAAAAAAACACCCGGCAGGATGCATACCGAGAGAAATACGGCATACAGCCAAGCCGGGTAAGGGATTAGAAAATAATATCAATGGCCTCTAGCACATCTTGCTCCTGTTCGGATTGCCCGTTCAGGGAAATATCCTTCAACAGCACCGAAGGCTGTTCGCAAATTTGAGATATGATTACGAGCAGGTCCTGAGCGAAATTGTCGATCAGATTGCGTGTGAACAACTTGGTGGCATATTCAAACTGCCCGTTCATTCCCTCATCCAGCAACGAAATGACCAAGGTTAGATCAAATTGGGAAACCGTATGAGTTTCCGGATAAGATTCGATCTTGATATCCCCGAAGTTTTGAACGTTATCTTCCTTGGTTTCCAGAGCAAACACGACATCGAATACAGGATTGCGGCTTTGATCTCGCGGAACCTGCAGCTTTTTCACAAGCTCTTCGAACGGATAATCCTGGTGATCGTAGGCCCCCAGCATCGTTTCTTTGACTTCGTTCAAGTAAGCGAGGAACGTCTTCTCCCCGGACGGATAATGTCGAATCGCCAAAGTGTTGACAAACATTCCGATGAGCGGCTCCAGGTCGGCATGTGTGCGGCCTGAAACCGGCATGCCTACAATGAAGTCTTCTTGTCCCGAGTACTTGCTGAGCAGGATTGAATAGACCGCCGATAACACCATATACAGGGTGCCACCGTTCTCATCGGCGATGCGCTGCAAGCTGTCGGTCTTCTGCTTGTCGATGCTGAAAGGCAGCACATCTCCCTCAAAGCTGCGAACGGCAGGTCTGACAAAGTCCGTAGGCAGTTCAAGCGTCGGCAGTTTGCCTTCCAGCACGTCCAGCCAGTAAGCTTCCTGACGTTTCAGCCGCTCTTTTACAGGTTCGGACTGCTGCCAAGCGGCGAATTCCTTGTATTGGATCCGAAGCGGTTCCAGATTCTCGCCGTTATACAGGCGCAGCAGCTCTTCGACGAAGATGCCCATCGACATGCCATCCGTGACGATATGATGAATATCCAGCATGAGCAGATGCCGTTCCGCTTCCCATTCGACTAAACCCACACGCAGTAGCGGCGGCCGCTCCAAATCAAAGACGCGCACAAAGCCGTCTGCGATGCTCTTCGTTTCACTTTCCGTCGCTTTCGTATACTCGACAGCAAACTTCAAGTCCGGATAAATCCGTTGTACCGGTATGCCGTCAACCATCTCGAAGCCGGTTCGCAAAATTTCGTGACGAGCGATCAATCCTTTGAGCGCCGCCTCGAATTGATTCCGCTCCAAGCGCCCGACGAGAACTGTCATGCCGGACATGTTGTAGCTAAGCTCGGCGCCTTCCATCTTCTGCTGGATGTACAGCCGTTTTTGCACGGAGGAAAGCGGATAGTGATCCCTCTTATCCAGAACCGGAATGGAGAGGTGTTCCTGCCGCTCCAATTGGCTGATCGCTTCGGCCATCGCTTCGATGGTCGAGTGCCGGAAGACATCGCGCAATGGCAGATCCACGCTCAACTCCTTGTGGACCTTGCTGACCAGCGTCGTCGCCCGCAGGGAGTGCCCGCCGAGGTCGAAGAAGTTGTCCGTTACGCCAATCGTGACCGGCCCGAGCACGTCCTGCCAGATGGCGACCAGTTTCGCCTCCAGTTCGGTGCGCGGCGCCACGTATTCGCGGCCTGCGTTTGCTCCCCCTTCCGGCGTCGGCAGCGCCTTCCGGTCGATTTTCCCGTTCGGCGTCAGAGGCAGGCGCTCAAGCTCCACGAAGTACGACGGGATCATGTACCCCGGCAGCTCGCTGGCAATCGCCCGTTTCAGGTCTGCCGCCGTCAGTTCGCCATCCGCTGTGTAGTACGCACACAGCGC
>NZ_JMDX01000406.1:0-3018 GCF_000935845.1 Paenibacillus sp. E194 | reverse complement strand
AAATTAAATCTGGATTGATTTCCAGCATCTCATCCTTTAATTGGCTGAATTTTGTCGCACGAGCTACATTGTAATTGTATTTTTCAAGAGAAGACTGCAAGATCGATGCAATCTTATCATCATCTTCCACGATCATAATTGTATACATAACAATACCCCCAGTTCGCGAACGTACTTCTATCTATTTTGTTGCTTTCTTGCTTCCATCATAACATAAACTTCTTTTAATCTAGAAACGAACCATCCACCTGAATGCCTATGTACGTAGATTCAGTAGAGCTGAATCTCTCCATACAATGAACACAACAGAACAAAGCTCCCGCTTCTTAAGACGGGAGCTTATCGATGTGTTCCTTCAATAATTCATACGTTGGAAATATTTACGTTGTCTGTGGCAGTTCTTGATACGTGATGAGTACCCCGCCTTCACCTGCATAGGTGCCAATGACTGGGCCCATATTCACGAACAGAACTTGATCGAAGTGATATTTGTCGAGCAATTCCTTCATAAAGGCCTTGGCCCGTTCTTCACAATTCGAATGTGCAAGGGCAATCCACTCTTTGTCAACTTGGTGCCATGCATCCCCTACCTTCTCAATCAGTCGGCGGAGCGTTTTCTGCGTACCTCGAATCTTCTCCATCACTTCTATGGTACCCTCTTCGCTTGCCTCCATGAGCAGCTTGATGTTCAACATAGAAGCGACCGTGCCCTTGAACTTGCCCAAGCGTCCGCCACGAATGACATTATCGAGGGTGTCCAAGGTGAAATACGTACGAGTGTGTTTCACTTGATGGCTTATGATGTCAGCAACCTCATCAAGTGTCTTCCCCGCTCCAGCCAGCTGTGCCGCACGCACGGCAAGCAAGCCAAGTCCAGCAGATGCTGTCTTCGTATCTATAACTTCAATCCGGTTCGGATGACCTTCTTCCTCGTACATCGTCTTTGCCATTAATGCATGATTGTAAGTGCTGCTTAAGCTAGAGGTCAAGGAAAGGACCAATATATCTTTATCAGTGCCAAGCGATTGATACATATGGTAGAAATCAGCTGGCGACGGACTGGATGTCTTCGGCAGATCCTCCTCCTCTCGCATACGCTCATAGAATTGAGCGGTGTCCATATCAGAGGTTAACACCTCTTTACCGAAACATACGCATAGAGGTACTACATGGATGCCGAACTGCTGAACGATCTCCGGAGTCAAGTCTGAACTTCCGTCCGTAATGATGTGAATGGTCATGTCATTCTCCTGTCCTAAAGTAAAAGTAAGTTATTATCGCTCATTCCGCTTAATTATACGAGCTTGTCCCTATGTTTACAACGTCAAAAAGTAGGCAATCTTGTGGACACAGCAAAAATGCCGAGCACTAACCTGCTGTCAAGTTAGGCTCGGCATGCGATGAGCTGTCCACTGCGCATTATTCTTGATCCGAATGCTGTAAGGCAGAGCTAGGCTCATCGCAGCACCCGATTGATTCGTTCACCCACTGCTCTGCCCACTGCCCTATGGCTTCCATTACTGGCTGCAGTGCCAATCCTTTGTCCGTAAGCGTATATTCAATGCGTACAGGCGTTTCTGGATATACATTACGAACTACAATCCCTGCCGCCTCCATGTCTTTCATGCGTTCACTCAACATTTTGTCGCTCATGGTAGGAATGAGTGCGGAAATATCCTTAAAGCGCTTCGGCCCGCTCAATAGCACCTGAATAAGCAGCCCGTTCCAGCGCTTTCCCAAAATGCAGAATGCCGCTTCGAATCGGGGACACATTCCCAACTGATCTGATTGCATCCGTTCATCCCTCCTTCTATACTTACAAAATGTAAGCATATTTATTTTACCATAGCTAATCCGAAAAGAAAACGCGACTGACGTCATTTATTACAAAATTTAATGGACTTGCAAAGAATCTGCAACTTATTTGGTGCGTACGATCATTATAATAGTATGGTGAAAACTTACAATCCATTATTTATTCTATCCGAAAATATCGGGTACTTGTAGAGCTGAGGAGGCTTCCATTGAATTCATATCGCGAGAGCAGGAAAGAGCGGCATGCCCGCATAAAGAGGCAGCGGACGCGCAAACTGAAACAATTAGCCGGGTTAGGATTGCTGGTAATTATCGGGCTTGGCTGCATGCTCGCGCTGACTGTGGCCATGCGCGCTGTAGAGAACCAGCCAGATTTGGTTTCTCCTCCTAATGAAAGTGTAACTCCTACATCCCCACTAGAGCCAAATCACGAGCAAAAAAAGAAGAACATTGCAGCAAAAGACGAATCAAGTAAATATGTGATGCCTCCTTCGCAGGATCCCATCCGAATTGTCTTTGCAGGAGATGCACTCATGGATTGGTCCGTCAAGGAAACCATTCGCAAAAAAGGACCTGATTATCCTTTTGAATACGTCAAGGACGAGGTCAGCAGCGCCGATTATGCAGTTGTTAATCTGGAGACCGCTATCACTCACCATACCGAAAAGGATACGAATCAGCTATATAATTTCAAGTCCGATCCGGAATCCTTGCAAGGAATTAAAAATACCGGGTTTGATCTGGTTACGATTGCTAACAATCACACCCTCGATTTTAAGCAAAAGGGATTTCTCGACACACTATCATACTTGGAGCAATATGACATTCCCTATGTAGGCGGTGGGAGAAATAAAGAAGAAGCGTATCGGGCGCATACGGTGAAGATTAAGGGCCAAACGATTAAGATCCTTGCCTTCTCCCGATTTATCCCTCAAACGTATTGGTTCGCCGGAGAGAAGCGGCCAGGAGTTGCGGAAGCGTATAATAAATCAAGTGTTCTCCCTGTTATCACAAGAGAACGGCAAGACTGTGATTACTTGCTTGTGTATCTCCATTGGGGGTTGAGAAAAGTCATCGTCCGGAACCATGGCAGCGTACCTATGCGCGTGAAATCATTG
This sequence comes from Paenibacillus sp. E194, assembly GCF_000935845.1. NCBI lineage: Bacteria > Bacillati > Bacillota > Bacilli > Caryophanales > Paenibacillaceae > Paenibacillus > Paenibacillus sp. E194. The sequence goes on along the minus strand of NZ_JMDX01000406.1, from coordinate 85 downwards.
AATGCCGGTGCAGATGCCATACATCGGCAGTCATGTTCATGTTCTGCAGGGATTCGAATTTTATAAAAGGCAAGCCAATTGCTTA
>NZ_JMDX01000405.1:0-3047 GCF_000935845.1 Paenibacillus sp. E194 | reverse complement strand
AAGACCTCATTTCTTACGAGCTGGATGCTGTCTTTGGCTTATCATATGTCTCCAGAACGTTTGCATATCTATGCGATTGATGTTCGATATGGGGACACTGGAGTTGCTTCGCTTAGAGACTTGCCTCATGTAAGGGAGATTGTAACCGAGGAAGAGCGAATTCCTGGATTCATTCAGCAGGTATATGATCAGGTCGCGTCCCGAAGTAAGGATGGAGGGGATCCAATCCTACTGCTGGTTATGGATGATGCAGATATGCTGTGCAAGCAGCTCACAGATTACACGGTCAAAGATCAACTGTCTGCGATCGTACGCCAAGGTCGGGATAAAGGGGTACATTTCGTATTGGCAGGGGTTCCGTCTGATTTTCCAACCTTTGGGGTGGACTGGTTTAATGATGTTAAAGCATCGCAAGCTGGATTTTTATTTGGGACGATTGATGCGAATGATCTGTCCTTCTTCCGAATCCCGATCTCAGAGTCGCAGTCTTCTGGTCCTAGTGGGTCGAAGGTTCTTCCTCCTGGTCAAGGATATTTTGTTAAACGCAAATTTATAAAAATAAAGACAGCAATACCCTACGATGAAAAATGGACTCCGGCCGCATGGACAACACATATACATAAACGTTGGAAAGTGCGGGTCTGATGGGGGGTGGACACATTGGTGACGAGTAACGAACCATATCTACGAGCGCAAGATGGCAGAAGCGGTATTGAGCTTCATGTAAAAGAATTGTATTTTCTCGCTGGAATCATTGGATCTGATCGCTTGCTTGGGATCGAAGATCCATTTCGGGGCTATCTAACTGAGGAAATTGCAGAAGAATGGAATAAGGTCAAAGCTGCACTGCTGCGCAAGGGATACTTAACGGAACAGCCTGGAGGCAAAGAGCTGGCTATGCCATCTCACGTCTATACAACGGTAGCGGTAACGGGATTGGCGAATCGATCCTGCTGGGTCCGATTTTCAAATGCAGCAGATGAGGGGCCTAATCGCGAAGTATACGAAGGCTTTTTTCATTTTACGAATGAATTAGTCATCGAACGAGCGCAGAAGCGGATCCAACCGGAAATTTGCTCCTTTCGAGAATATGACTCGACGAAGGAGGCGTGTTCCATCATTGTGAACCGTATGAACTGGGCTGATCAGCCGGAAAGCGAGATAACCGCTGTTATGCTGTCCAAGAGGCATTTCCACAAACTGTATGAGCATGCAGATGATCTTACCGTGGAGCAAATGACTAGTCAGCTAATGACCTTCGATGGAGAGGAAGCGGGAGCAATGGCCCTGGCGCATTCGCTGAAGCATCGTACCGCAGAAGGGGAGCTCTTGTTTCTTGTGTGGAATGAGAAAAGCTGGGATGTGCAGGGAGCTGCTTTTCTCGTCGGAGGTTCCCGCAATTGGCTTATACGGCAAAGCTCCAAAGGCGATGAGGATTGGCTGACTGCCACATTAACAACCAAGGAACAACTTGAAGGCCTGTTAATCGAATGGGAACGCCAGCATTCTATAGAAGAAGGAAGGTGACATCGTGCGCATTATCGTAACGCCGGATGCGCTTCGTCAGGGGAGCCGTCAGTTGCAGGCAACAGCGGAGCAATTGAATGCGATTCAATCGTCATTGGAACGTTCTCTGCAGACGCTGGAGTGGGAGGTTTCTATTAAGGCTGCTGTGGGAGAAAAATGGCAGCAAGCTTCGCGGTTATCGGCTCAAATACATACGCTTTTGTTTGATTTAAGCCAGCAGCTTCAGTCCAAGGCGGATCAGTTCCAATCAGCTGATCAGCAAGCGCACCCGATTCTAGGCCATGCCTATCAAATCGGTTCGGCGGCGTCATTATATTCAACGATAGGGATTGGGGGGGCATCACTAATTATCCCTGCTCTAGGGACACAGGTAGGCGCCATATCGAACCCAAATGCGGTTGTTCGGGCGATTGGCACACAAGGTGATAAAGGTTCAGGTTGGAATTGGAAGCCGACGACTCCTGAAATGTATGGTTATGGCAAAGACGGATACCGCATGATCAATATGGCGAAGAGCGGGTTCAATGTGAATGTTCGTGGAGACGGCTACGTGACAATTAGCGGTGCAAGATCGAAATTCGCACTGTCTGAGGGGATTCAAGGAACGAGATATGCGGCTTCGAATGCAGCGAATCATGCAAATGTGTGGAAATTCGTTGATCCAGTAGTTGCAGCAAAGGAATCGCTCTCTATCAAGGGATGGAGTGCCAAGCTTGGATATGCGGGGCTTGCATACGATACAGGTACTGCAGTCATGACGGACTACGAGAAGGGTGGCCCTAGTCGTGCAGCTGCCAGTGCTGTCGTGAATGGATCAATCGGAGTAGGTACCATGGCAGCGAGTGCTGCCGTGGGAGCCTGGGTAGGTTCAGTCGTTCCTGTTGCCGGCACTATTGTAGGGGCAGGAGTAGGGCTAGCAACAGGAGCTGCTATCTCTATGGTTACGGAGGTAACCATTAACGGCAAGTCTATCAAGACACATGCGGTTGATGCCGTTGACACTGTGGTGGATACCATGACAGATACCGTTGCGAGCGGAACGAAAGCAGCAACTGATGCTGTTCAAGATGGCGTTAAAGCGGTGAAGAGCGGTGCAACGAAGGCTGCTGGCAAAGTCGTGAACAAGGTTACAGATATGTTCGGTTCAGTAGGCAAACTGCTGCCTAGTTGAAGCTACTAAAACGGGGCTAATAGACTAGCCTAATTTATGACATAGGAACTATTTTATGATATTTATTTATCGCTCTGTAGGATCAGCATACTGCTCATGTTATTTGTACATTGGTTAATATGATCAGCTCGTCGCATCGCGTGTGCAGCTTCGATAAGAATTGTAGGATGCAAGAGTAGAAAGGGAAGGATGAATTATGAGGAATCAGACTGAACAACAACATGTTGGGAATGGAGAGGATGCATTGCTTCCACTCGGCTCTATCGTACTGCTGCATGAAGGAAGCAAAAAATTAATGAATATATGGCCGCAAGCAGCTGCAGATCACTACGAATCGTTTATTCGACTA
>NZ_JMDX01000404.1:0-3103 GCF_000935845.1 Paenibacillus sp. E194 | reverse complement strand
GCAATTGCTTCAATGCGGATTTTACCTGCCCGATACGGACTTGTATACCGGTGGGCGCACTGCCTACGACCTTAATAAGCGTCGGTGTTTCCTCAAGCAGCTCCCAGATCGTCTTAATCTTATCAACATCCTTGAACTCAGGCTGCGCCAGCATATTGGTTGTTCCGCTCAAGAATACTTCACGATGGTTGTCATCCCCGATGAGTACACTCTCAACCAGTGTCATCAGTTCTTGCACATGAGAGACGTATCTGCCCATCTCATTGCCAACCTCGGTATATAATTGAGAACGAAGCTTATATAATGGAACACCGACGAGTTTCGCGTTGAGTAGATTCACGACCTGTTCCAGCTCCGACACCGAGATCCCCGGAGGGATCGGTACTGTCTTATTCTCAACATGCCCCGTATTGGTAACAACAATAGCTACTGCAGTATCCTCGTTCAGCGGAAGCAGTTGAAAATGGCGGAAGGAAGCTTCAAATACTTCTGGGCCGAGCGCAATCGACGTATAGTTCGTCATCTGCGACAATATCGAAGCCGTATGCTGCACGATTTCTTCCATTGCCGTTATTTTTTCCGCGAACGCGGATTTCAATCGGCCAACCTCTTCACTCGACAACCTATCTAACTGGACTAAGTTATCGACATAATAGCGATATCCCTTTTGGGAAGGAATGCGACCTGCAGACGTATGCGGCTGCTCCAAAAAGCCGAGCTCTTCCAGATCGGCCATTTCATTGCGAATGGTCGCCGGACTAAATCCGACATCGCCGCGCTTGGAGATGCTGCGAGAACCTACCGGTTCCGCAAAACGGATGTAATCATCAATGATGGCATTCAAAATCATACGTTGTCGTTCCGTCAACATGCGCATTCCCTCCTCGTGAATGTTCTTGCTGTAGTCGTTAGCACTCATCAACGTCGAGTGCTAACCGTTAATACAAAAATACCAAACGGACGAGACCATTGTCAAGTCAGTTCGGTACTTTGGGCGTGCCTATTTTATATGTACAGCCGTATTCAGCAGTATAATGGATTGAATCCATCATGATTGTTGCCAAACCACTATATCTTAAGGACTTTATCTTCAATTATATAGTGGCTAGAATTGCCTGAATAGTAGCTTAGACAAAATTAGAGTTTAGTGTTTTGTATAGAAACATATTTAATGAAATAATTTCACTTATCAACTACTAAAGATGTAGGCATCACAGAATATCGGGTTCAGGTCACAAAATGAAAGTTACGAGAGAGGTAGCCTACATCAGATGAACCAATTCTTTATAAAGGCGAGTACTACATACCTACATCAATGAAACAAGATAATGGGAACGTATTAAAACTGAATAAGCAACATCAAACCCTGCACTTAGATTGTATTGTGATAGATGGTGCAGTCACATTGTAAATTCAAAATGCTGACAATGATGAATACATCACTGACATTCAATTCGATATTGACAAAATGACAATCGTTGATGTAAATGTATCTGGTGTAGATAAGGTTATACTTAAGATTTATAGAACAAACGAGAGTTAAAATGATGCAAAATTATAAATATTGGTGATTGAGCTATCGTGTCCCGTTAGTTTAGTTCCATAATATACTCAGTTCCTACTGGATCTAACTTGACGTATAATTGAAACTTATTTGAAAAGACTTATTCCAGTTTCGAACCATTCAAATATATGTAATCGTGACTATTATCATGGCTTGTTTCTGTTATATCTATTAATTCATAAGCTGTATCTCTATAGTGCTTCAGGAACCCATCCAGTAATTCTTTAGGTTTAATTTTTCCATCTAAACCACCCAATTTAACATAAACGTATTCATATCTATTAGTATATAAATCTAAATAGGGTTGAGTATGGGCGAAAATCTTAACGTCATACCAGAAATATAAATATGCGTATATGTCTCCGACTAGTTTTTTAGATACTTCATCTTTAGTAACACGATATTTTAATTGGAAAATTTGCTCTGTTTCTACTCTATTATCAATATAAGGAGTTTGGATAGTATTAAGATCGTAAATAACCTCCGCACTTGCCGTTGGCACAGAAGCCTTGATGTAATCTGCTAAGGAAACAATGCAACAGGTCTTGCCTTTGTTATTTTCGTAAAATTCTTCAACAAGCTCTCTTCTTGGAGAGAGTGGATTTTTTTAGGATCTAGATAGTACCAATCCTCTTTAAAGTCAGTACTAACAAAAATAACATCATTATCTAAGGAAAGTATATCTCTCCAGATGAAATAATCTCCAAATTTATTTTCTTTTTTACCTGCATCTCCTCCGCTTAGAGGAGGTTGCTTTTTTGCAAGTCTGTTATTGGCATCTTCATTCACTAATTTATCTTGCTTATCTATAGTGGTAAAGCAAGCATCTTCAAAGATTGATTTTAACGAATCCAATACTGGATCTTTTTGAAAGAAACTTCTCAACTTGGAGGATAACTCCTCCAGCTTTTTTCTATATAACTTGTAGCTTGCTAGATTATCTTCTTCAATTGAAATATATTCATCATGCTCTGGTAGAAGGCCAATTAAGGGAATAGTTGAAGATAGTTTGTTAGGCTTTTGGATCTTTGAATAGATATCTGTGTTTATCCGTTCGATGGCACCTTGGATTAATTTAGGTCTCTGATCCATGAATTCTTCTAGTACATGCATAGGTATTCTCAAACGATCATTTTCAGCTGCACTTTTTAATGCAAGTAAAACTTCTTTAAACGCTGCTTCTTTCCATTGATAAGCAGACAATAAAACATTAGTATCTACAACTATCGTAGCAGTGCCTATTATTTCCTCTAACGATTTCGGTGCAAAAAAATATTTTTCCAATCCCTTTTTCGTCATATATATCACTCCATTAACAAAACTTGTAGATAGTTTTTCTAAATATAAGTGAGTCAATATCCTTAATAATTAGCCGCCATGTTAAAAGTATTCGTGCAGGGGATTCAACTATCCTGCCTGTTAGCTTAATGTTTACTTGTATCGTCCTTCATCAATTCTGTGCTTTGCCAACGTTCGTATTTCTTCGTCCTCATCGTTTAGTAAGATACCTAGAACTTTGAAAGGTCACTTTTTTTGTTG
>NZ_JMDX01000403.1:0-3106 GCF_000935845.1 Paenibacillus sp. E194 | reverse complement strand
AGGAAAGAATGATTCGTTCGATCAGTCAATAAAATCCAATAGGGCGGGACAACCCCACCCCATCTATATCTGGGCATGATGTTATGTAGGAAGTTTCCTCAGAAACTTCTCGATTGCATCCATATAACCCGGTATCGTGATTTGTCTGGGAGCGAACAGACTAATGAGCGTTGCACGTAGATTCGAGTTCACCGTCTGCTTGCTGAGCATCGAGTGATCAGCATCAGGGAAGACAGTAACGTTCAACAATTCAGGCTTAACGATCTCACGGTAGACCCGCTCTGTATCCTTCACATCGACATTTATATCCTCTTCACCGAGAATCAGCAGAACAGGCGAGTTGAAGTTGTGAAGATCGTCGGTGGAGTCCGACATCACATTTTTGCCAGCAAATATCCATCTGTCTCTCGACATCAAGCTATTTTCACGTGCGATTTTGACATACTCTTCATAGGTGGCATGTTTCTCTAACAACTGTCGCACTTGTCGGTTATAGGCCAGTTTATCTTGAATCTCTGCTTCCGATTTTCCATCAGCCAGCATTTCACTACGTGTATTGTATTCACCTTGACTAATCCAGTTGATTGCAGGGGATAGAAGAAGGCTAAACGCGAGCTGTTCCTGCTTGGCAAGCTTCGGAATAACCCAGCCCGCTTGACTCGCTCCCCATACCCCAATCTGCTTCTCGTCGATCATCGGCTGCTCTTTTGCCCAGGCAATCGCCTGACGAGCTTCTTCCACTCGATCATCTATGCTTTGATGCTCCCAATTGCCTTCCGAACCGTTAATGCCTCTTTTGTTAAGTGACAAAGAAGCATACCCAAGGGAAGCAAGCCGCTCCCATAGAGGCTTATATCCGTCCTCATGCGTAGCGTCAATAGGGCCGTCCCCATGAATGAACAATACAAGTCCAAGTTTATTCGTGTAGTTCTTAGGCAGTACGAAGCTGCCTGTTAATTTGCCTTGAGGCGTCTGGATTTCAACAGTCTGTTCATCTATGTCAAAGTTGTGTTGATTCAAAATATACAGTCCAGCACCGCCAAAAATCAGAACAATCATGATTAAGGATATCGCTAGTTTCTTTTTCATCTACTATTCTCCTTGTGTAGCTCTCAGCTCTAGGTCTTCAATTTTCGAGTCATATAATTCCATTTTCCTTCATTGAAGAAGAAGTGACGCAGAATACTATATTCTTGTATATGGGTAGAGAAGGATAACTGCTCATACAGCTGTTTTGCCCGTGGATTCGTACCTGCGACATGCAAGCTTAGTATGCTCAGGCTTGGTTCTGCTAGCGCAAAATGCTGCACCCATTCCAACAGCAATCTTCCAATTCCCTTGCTTCGATGATCGGGGTGGACAGCCACGTCAGCAATATAACATTCCTCAGCTAACGGCTTATGCTCTAGTAGGGACAATCCGATCACCAGTTTAAGAAATGCCCATTTTCCAATGAAATGATAATCCTTCCACGAAGGAAGATTGCTCGTTGCCTGTTGAACTTCTGCATTCGCACTCCATTTGATCGATAGAGTTCCGATCACTTCTCCCGCTTGCAGCGCAACAACTCTCAAGCTTGCTGGTTCAGCAGGAAAGGAATCCAGCATTTTCTCGAAAAAAAGAGCAAGATTCTCCTCACTCAAGTTCGTAAGGTGCTGGAATTTCCCGCGGAACCCGTGGACGAGCAATCGGGCAACGTCGGCATTGTACTTGGGCTGCATCGGTTCAATCGTTATCCGCGCCACAGTCATGATCATTGCCTCCTTCAGAATTGGCAGTTGACTCTATCAAGATTTGCAGCTCGTAGTGCAGCTTGTTGTTGCTGAACAGAGACAAATACGATTTCTCAATGACGATCAAAGATCCCAAAATAACATAAGATTGCGCAGCGGCATATTCATAGAACTGTTCTACGACTTGATCAAGCTCATCGACTTCTTGAATGGCGCACTGCATCGACAGGTAATCTCCCTCCGGCACAGAAAAATCGCCAGGGGCTTGCGTCTCCAGACACAAGGTGCTCAGACTAGAACCATCATCGATGTAGTGAATATCCATCTCGAATAAGTTTGGAATAGATTTCTGCTGCTCCACCAATTGTTTGGCAGTAAGCTTTGTCTGGGGATACATCTCGATCCACCGTGTGAAATACCTAGGTTCTCGCCGCTTGACTTGATATGTGCTGGTCGAGTTCTTTACGTTCTGCTGTTCGTGCAGCACCTTTTGGATGAACTGTTGGAGTTCCCTAAGACGCTGCATTTCCGCTTCGATATCTTGCAGGGATGAATGAAGCAGCTGTCGGTATTGAGCTCCAGAATAAGAGGTCATGCATTCCTTAATGGATGAGACAGGCACTTCCAGCTTGCGTAGCAGCAGAATATGCGCCAGCTGGTATACTTGCTCTATGTCGTACATGCGATACTGGTTGTTATCTGTGTAGCTCGGTTGAAGTACGCCTTTCTCTTCAAAATACCGGATTTGATGAACTGACACATTCATCAGCTTTGCTAGTTCACTAATCGTAATTTCACTCTTCATCACGTCCACTCCTAGGGGGGATTCTTGGAATATCTCAACGATACACCTTAGGTCTGACCTAAGGTCAAGTGTTTGTTTGCAGATTTATTTTATATAACAGAAGTGGATGTGTCTTTTGATCTAATGGCCGCATCACCATTTATAAGGAACAAAGACGCAAACAAGTAGGACTAATGTATCGTTCCCTAAATACTAGTGGGCTGTAAGGTTGATTGCTATCTTCCTTACCCCGTATACTATCCATAATCAGGAATGGAATCCCTTCCTTCTACTTGATCTATCAAAGGAACATAGGACTCCGATCTCCTGATATTTATTTGTATTTTGCATGAAAATGACGGGATTGTTACTATGGATTAGCGAGAAGGGAAATGTACAGATGGATAAACAGTCATACGCGAGATATTTACTCCAGCTTATGGATGAAGAAGTAGAATCCGATGATGCAGTCATTGAAGATAACGAGCTGTATGGATATTTTCAAATGTATATGCCAAGCGGTGAAGGGGTAGAGGCTACCTTTGCACCGCTGAAAGATGGAGACGCCTATTTACACGCGGATTGTACA
>NZ_JMDX01000402.1:0-3126 GCF_000935845.1 Paenibacillus sp. E194 | reverse complement strand
TATAAATGTCCTTGTACAGTGTACATATGTATTCTTCTTAAATACATTGTCCTATAGTAGCACATAACGAACGAGAACAACACTGACAAATTGAGGTATTCATTGCTCAACTATAGGATAATCGCCCCCTTGAATCCATGATAACTTGTTCAAGCCTCCTCATTAACTTGCCGATACGATCATTTCAATATTATGCTTCGCTGCTCATATGTGGTAATGTGATATATAGACAACTGCAGCGCCGCTGCAGCAAGGACAAGGAGGAAATGTTGTTGAATCGCACAAGAGCTATTACATTTTTTACACTTATGCTAGCCGTTCTGCTTATCGTCGCTGGCTGCGGCAACAAGCCAAGTACTGGACAGAGTGGAACAGCAGACACAACCAAGTCTGGACAAGAGACTAACAAGGAAGCTCCGAAAGAAAACAGCGATAGCAAAAAGTCTTCCGATTCCAAAAATCCGATTGTCACGATCGAAATGGAGAGCGGAGACAGCATTGAAATTGAGCTGTACCCTGACAAGGCTCCGAACACCGTAAACAACTTTATTTCCCTCGTGAACAAGGGATTTTATGACGGGACGATCTTCCATCGTGTTATTCCAGGTTTTATGATTCAAGGAGGAGATCCTCAGGGCATCGGCATTGGCGGGCCTGGTTATGGCATTAAGGGGGAGTTTGCTAAAAACGGAGTAGAGAATGACCTGAAGCATACGGAAGGCGTATTATCAATGGCACGCTCTCAGGATCCGAATTCAGCAGGATCCCAATTCTTCATCATGGTAGCAGACGCGCCACATTTGGATGGGGATTACGCGGCCTTTGGCAAAGTGATCAAAGGGATGGAGATCGCGCAAGCGATCGTGAATGTGCCAACCGGGGCTAACGATAAGCCGGAGAAAGACCAAAAAATGAAAAAGGTTACCGTAAATACATTCGGCGTCACGTATCCGGAGCCTGAAAAAATCCAAAGCTAACTCGTAAGCTAATATATTTGATAACAGGGACAATAGAAGGCTGGCTCCTTCTGCTGTCCCTGTTCTATTTTATATAACCCATCAATGGGAATCACGTAATCATGCTGATGTGCTGGTGAGCACTCTATTTATCGGCTTAAGGTGATTTCGCAGCCTAAGGAACGTTGTAAGGAGACAGGGGCTGCACTACTTCCGTGCGCCCCGTTGTCCTTTGCTGGCATTGCTGCGAGATGAACGAGATTGGATCGACGGCTGTGACTTGCGTACTGGCTTTCCAGAATGACGGCGACCTCCTGCTTTTGCACGATTTCCTTTTGTGAGCGCAATTGGGCCCATTAATGACTGAAAAGTGCTGTACATGGATCGTGCTTGCTGGAACATGCCGAACATCTTCTGAATTTTTCCGAACGTATTCATCAGGTCATCGATTCCATACTGTCTGTTCAATGAAGTGTAAGAACCACCGCCTGCGTTGCCTGCAGCTTCTTGATTCACAGCTGCATTGGATGCAGAGGGATCCGTTGGGGTTGTTAGCCCCATTACATTTTGATTCATGTAAGGCGCAGATGCATTCGTTCTGCCCGGCTTGCTGATAGATCGTGAGGCTGCTCTAGGCGAGGCGGACAGCTTGTGCTTGGGTTTCGAGCCTTTGCGTGGAGACGTTCTCATGATGACGACCATCCTTTACCTCTGCTTATATGGGTGATTCCACTCCTTGTAGAGCGGAAGCCTTACAAGATAATCTATGCACTCCCGCAACAGCTCGTATAGGTACCTATCTCTTTAATCGTATTTTTGTGCCATCACCTAACTTGAGGTCTGATCTTAGGGAACACTTGCAAGGCGTTGTGATAAAATACATCCTCATGATGACGCTCCGGAATGACCGTTTTTACAAAATCAATGTAGGTTCCAATCGGTGCAAGTGGCCAATCTGTTCCGAAGAGCAGCTTATCATAGCGGTCACAATACACGATGGCGTGGCGCAAATGCTGAAAAAATAACGGCGACTCCTCGTCCAAACGCGCAAATCGCCTTGAATCTCCCACAAGCAGCCCCGACAGATCTGCATACACGTTTCGATTCTTATATACGACCTCTGCTCCGTCCAGTACCCATGGATCACCGAAGTGCGCCATCATCATCGTCACATCACGGTGCTTCACGGCCACTTCATCAATCGTTAACGGATGGGCGTATTTCAACAGCCCTCGTTCTGAATACGTATCTCCACAGTGGAATACAACCGGAACCTCGTACTTGGCAGCCAACTCATATACCCGATCATAGACACTGTCGAATGCATAGAATGGATAATAGCCGAGATATAGTTTCAATCCCACTGCTTGCGGCTTCTTCAGTTCGAGCTCTATTCGTGCCCATGCCTCTTCATCGCATTGATAGGGATTAATTCCAATACAATAAGCAATCGAAGCAGGGAGATCATCAACAAGATCAAGTACCATCGGGTTATGGGCCTCAGCATCAGGGAATCCCTCTGCTTTCGTCTCTGCCAGCCCCATTCCGATACCGAGGACAACACCATGCTGTGCGTATTCTTGCAGAAGCCCCTTCACACTGTAATCTACCTTGGATAATTCGTCTGCCGTACGCTGGAACTCCTCAATTCGGGACAGGTGCATATGGGCATCAATGATTTTCACCCCTTGACCACCTCCGGCTCAGATTGCGGAAAACGAATAGCACGAAGATCGGTTAACGCCTCCTGTTCGATTCTTTCCATCGAGAACATCAGCATAACGGGAGAAGTACGCTGAGTATGACCGTTCGGGATGTGCAGCTTGTGAATCACATTTGTATGTGTCACCTCTTTATTGGCATACACGCTCGAGCGAGAAATCGTATGATCTGTCACGATGTGCATAAAGGCTGTCTTATCTCTGGACCCGAATCGATAATCAGAATTTTCGTAAACATCGACAACTCCCTTACCTTGAGGGAAAGCGATTGGCTTTCCGTTCGAAGAATACGCTTCGAGCCAGCTATCTTGCCCAGGTTCCCCGTTATAAATGAACATTTCTTGCTCCAATCGATCATTCAAATAAGCTTGAGAAGCTTGATGCACATCCGTGAAATGGCATAATACCGGTACACCCGGCAACAGTAAATAATAATTGCTCAATCGAAT
>NZ_JMDX01000401.1:0-3151 GCF_000935845.1 Paenibacillus sp. E194 | reverse complement strand
GACTGCGTTCTGCGCGTTGCGAATACGGGTTTGGTTGAGTTGCAAGCTGAGTCATATTTGGACATGCTGCGAGCCTCCTCGCGCCAGAGTATGGACTGTTCCCAACAGAGAGTAGTTGTCTCCAACGATTAGGATATCGCTTCGCAGCTTTTTCTATGCGGTTAAAAACTTACTATTTCACAAAAGGCTTCGCCTTCTCGATAGCTTCATCCTCCGTCGGAGCGATTACGTATCGTCCGTTGATAAAGATGAACACTCGCTTGGCACAATGCCCACAGTATGACTTACAGCCAATCTTGATATCCGCTTCCGGATCTAGACCTTTGACTTTCGGCAAAAAAGTCTTCATTTTGATATGCCGACATTTATCACAAATACGAATATCGTTCGCCATTGTTCTTCACTCCGCTTTACCCCATTGTCTTGTTGTACTTTCGCAATGAAATTGTTGCGTTCGCCAACCTCTATGTCATTGTACGGGAACCTGGGGCGAGAAGCAACCTTTTGCGTCACATTCCGTCATTTCGGGTTCGGATCTTCATATTTTAGGGCACGCTTGGAAAACCAAGGAAGCAGAATTAAGGTGAGAATAATGTCATCAATCGGCATAAATGGAATCAAATCCACCGGAATCAACCAGTAAATAACAATTGCACCTACAAATATTGCCTTCTCCCAAAAAGGAACACGCTTCGACGTCAATAGTCTTGGCACCGAGCTGAGAAGCAGCCACAGCCTCTGCCAAGACCGCTTAGGACGTGGTTGCCGTTGTGAACTGCGTGGAATTGGATTCGCCAATGGTTACACACCTCCTGCTGTTAGTGTGCGTAGCGAATCAGAGTTCATACAGCAGCAATGCAGCAATACCTTGCGTGTCCTCCTTATCGTTACCTTCACTATGGAAGCAGCGCTTCTTTCATGATAGCGGTGACTTCCCGATACATCCCATCGAAGTCATCGAGCGGCAGTGGACTTATTCCGTTGCCAACTTCAATCGTGAAACCAGGCTTCCTGTAGCGCTGTATGAACCAATCCTTATAGCCCGCATCGCTGCCTGACAACTTCACTGCCCGATATCCGCTTGCCCTCTGGAATCGTTCTGCCCACGCTAAGGATTCATCTGGTTCGAAATCACGATAGTTCCAATATATTTCCTGTCCTTGCGTATGGAAGGACAGAGCTAGTTCAAATGGAATCCGCTCTGATAACCCCGCCAGCGCAGCTGCTTCCGGTTCAGACAGCGGTCTCGTCCCACCATAGTTGAGAGGTGCTGGCGAATACACACCCCTTCGGGCTTGTTCTTCCTCCCAAAAGGCAGGGAACTGATCATTGAGATCAATCCCGCGAATATTGGCTTTCCAACGATGGAATCTGCGGGAGCCTTGATTCCATTCCATAATCGAAGTGTAGAACGGGTGATTCGGGGAAATTCCTTCTTGCACAAGCTCTACCCCATCAGGATTCGTCATCGGTACGATCCACAATGTCGTTCGCTCATACGCAGCAAGCGGATCCCATCCGTTCCATGCCCCACCGCTGTCGTAGGCTCTTGCATAATCTTCGGCAAATTGCATCAATAGCGCCGATGTGATCCACTCATTCGCATGTACGGAACCATTTGCATGTACGGGCACAGCACCGTTGCCGATTACAATTGCGGGGATTGGCTTACCCAGCACACTCATTCCGATCTGTTCAACTCGGACGAAGGGATAACTATTCTGTAAATGATGAATGTCTCGTACTAATTGACCATAACCATATTCAGTGGTCTTCCTCTCCCATTCCCTACTCCACTCGTAAGGGATTAGCATCAATTGCCCTTGTATGATTCTCCTCGGATCAATGGTTGGATTCGCTTCGGCGAGTCGCTGCGTCGAAACTTGGAATCGCTGAGCGATATGATAGAACGTGTCTTTTGCCTGCACGACATACTTATTAAACGGAAGCTCCGGAATATCAATTACTTGTCCCGGTATTGCGTATCCCTCTAAGCGCAGCTGAGGGTTGGCGTTCAGCAACGCATGCAGTTGGATGCCGTAACGTGCACAAATACGAAGATAGGTATCGCCTTTTTGCACTAGATAAGGAACAGCCACGATTGTCGCTCCTCTCCCAATACGTTATTGGTTGAAGCATATGCGACGGGATAGAGGTTCATAACTTCAAGGAAGATCATCCCTAGGTCGTAACACAGAGAAGGCGTCCCTATCTGGCAGACTATCTGCTCATAGGAACGCCCTCAAATATCATGATCATATATAAGTTCATGAATCTCATTGAATGATAAGTTTGGATTACATGATTTTAGGAATTTGCCAAATGACTGGAGTAGCCTGAATCTGCTCGCCGAGCCACTGGCGGGCGATATTCTGAAATATTTCCGGATCGCCGCTGCAGAAAAACTGATGAACCGGTACCGCTTCCGTATTCGCCAACTGGCTTTTGTCCTGCAAAATCGTACTGATCTCACGCGCTGTCTCTTCCGCTGAGTTAATTAGTTGTACCTTAGGCCCAATCGCATCTTGGATAGAATCGGACAGGAATGGATAATGGGTGCAGCCTAAAATGAGGGTATCAATAGGTATATTATGCAACTGTTCAAGTGACTCGCGTACAACATCAGAAGTCGATTCACTGTTTCTGAACATCCCCCTCTCAACAAGAGGGGCTAGACGAGGACAAGCTTGACTGACTACTTCAACATGAGGGGACAGCCGCTTCAATGCTTGTTCATATGCGCCACTGCGGATTGTGCCTTCTGTTCCGATAACCCCGACATAGCCGCTATTGGTAGCGGACAGCGCCGCACGGGCACCTGGATGAATGACTCCGATTACAGGAATAGACACGTAAGCTCGAATATATTCCAATGCTACGGCTGTCGCTGTATTGCATGCAATTACGATCATTTTAGGTTGAAATTGAATAAGATAATCCACGATTTGACGGGTGAACAGCCTTACTTCCTCGGCAGTACGAGGACCATAAGGCGAACGGGCTGTATCACCGAAATAGATGACTTTCTCCCGCGGCAGTTGGCGCATCACTTCTTTGACAACTGTCAACCCACCGACACCCGAATCGAGCATGGCTATAGCTTGCTGCACGAATACACCGCTTCCTTCGTCTCTTGATTGACTGACCTTAC
>NZ_JMDX01000400.1:0-3207 GCF_000935845.1 Paenibacillus sp. E194 | reverse complement strand
GCTTGATCGCACCGAGACGTCGATGGGGGCTAGGCTGCTTCGTCGCTGGATTGACAAGCCGCTCATGAATCGGCAGGCCATTGAGGAGCGTTTAGAGGCCGTTGATACGCTGTATCATCATCTCATATGGCGAGAAGAGCTGCGTGAGCAGTTGTCCTCGGTATATGATCTGGAGCGTCTTGTGGGCCGGATTGCCTTCGGTACGGCGAACGGTCGTGATCTCGTTGCACTGAAGTCTTCACTGAGTCAGATTCCGATGCTGAAGCAGTTATGCGAGCAGACATCGTCTGCAACACTTAACAATCTTGTCAGTGAATTGGATGCATGTGAAGATATCCGCGATTGGATTGAACGTGCGGTGGTGGACGAGCCTCCGGTATCGGTACGTGACGGTGGACTGATTAAGCCAGGATATGATGAATATCTTGATCAGCTCCGAGAAGCAAGTGTGAACGGCAAGCGCTGGATCGCTGAGCTAGAGCGCAGAGAGAAGGAAGCGACCGGAATCAAGTCGCTTAAGATCGGATACAACAAGGTATTCGGCTATTATATCGAGGTAACGAAGTCGAATTTGTCATCCCTGCCGGAAGGACGATATGAGCGTAAGCAGACGCTGGCGAATGCAGAGCGATTCGTAACGCCTGAATTGAAGGAGAAGGAAGCGCTAATTCTCGAGGCTGAGGATAAGATGCTCGGCTTGGAGTACGAGCGCTTTAGCGAACTGCGTCAGCGCATTGGAGGCGAGATTCGCCGCCTGCAGGCATTGGCAGAAGCAGTTGCTGAAATTGACGTCTACCAATCACTCTCTGCAGTCAGTGCAGCTAGGAGATATGTTCGTCCGGCATTCACGGAGCAATTGGATATGCATATTGCTGAGGGACGTCATCCCGTTGTGGAGGCTGTCATGCAAGGTGGAGACTTCATGGCGAACGATACGGAGCTGACAGAGCAGAATGAGACGATGCTGCTCATTACAGGGCCGAATATGGCAGGTAAGAGTACGTACATGCGTCAAGTAGCCCTGATATCGATCATGGCGCAGATTGGATGCTTCGTTCCAGCTGAACGAGCGTCTATGCCGATTGTCGATCGGATCTTCACGAGAATTGGAGCTGCAGATGATCTAATTGGCGGTCAGAGTACGTTCATGGTGGAAATGATGGATATACAGGTGATGACAGAGAAGGCAACGCGCCGCAGTTTGGTCATCATTGACGAGCTGGGTCGTGGCACATCAACGAGTGAGGGGATGTCCATTGCACAGGCTGTAGTGGAGTATGTCCACGATCGAATCGGCTGTAAGGCGCTCGTTTCGACCCATTTCCATGAATTAGCGCATATGGCGGATCGTCTGCCACGATTGAAGAATGTATGCATGGCCGTGCAGGAAAGCGGCAATCAAGTTACCTTCCTGCGTAAGTTGATTTCAGGCGCAGCCAGCACAAGTTATGGTATCTATTGTGCACGCCTTGCGGGTCTCCCTGATCAAATTATTAATCGTGCATACGACCTGTTGAAGCAGTATGAGACAACGGATCATGAAGGGACAACACATGCATCCCCTTCGACTTCGCAGCAAGAGCTTCCTGTCAATCATGTGGAACAGCTGTCCTTATTCGGATTGGATCAGACTGCGGTATCTGCGGATAGTCCCGTTCAGGCACCTGCACAGTATGTGAAGCCTGTGCAAGACGGTAAGACAGATGACGAGCAATCTGTCATGAGTATGGCAAGTACTGCTGAGACCCATCAAGCGGTACAGCAAGAGGGGCCGGATCATTCCATTCAACACAGTGCTGAAGTAATAGCAATGAAGGAGTTCATCGGCACTTTGACAGATGTAGATGTGATGTCAATGACTCCATTGGAAGCAATGAATCAACTGCATGATCTGATGAAGCGGGCACGTGAAATTACTCGTGAAACCTAATGAATAGAGCATGGAAAATCGAGAGTTAAGGAGGTGTGAAAAATGGCAATTATTAAAATATTGGACGAGCACATTGCCAACCAGATTGCCGCAGGCGAAGTGGTGGAGCGTCCTTCATCGGTTGTGAAGGAGTTGGTTGAGAACTCGATAGATGCAGGAGCTACACGTATCGATGTATCCGTTGAAGAAGGGGGCCTGCAGCTCATCCGAGTGAAGGACAATGGCTCCGGTATAGCGGATGATGATGCAGAAAATGCCTTTCTGCGGCATGCGACGAGCAAAATCCAGACAGGGAAGGATCTATTCTCGATTCGCAGTCTAGGGTTCCGAGGAGAGGCACTTCCGAGTATTGCGGCTGTTGCCAAGGTAGAGTTGGTAACGTCGACAGAATCTAGCGGGTTAGGCAGGCGGCTTGTAATTGAAGGCGGTGCGATCAAATCGTATGAGCCCGCACAGTCGATGCAAGGGACGGAGATAACGGTACGTGAACTGTTCTACAATACGCCTGCACGGTTAAAATATATGAAAACGATCCAGACGGAGCTGGGGCATATCTCTGATCTCATCTATCGTTTGGCGTTATCCTACCCAAGTATTGCTTTTACCTTGAAGCATAATGAGCACACCCTGCTGCAAACGATTGGCAATGGAGACTTATTGCAGGTTATTGCCTCTGTATATGGCGTTCAGACAGCGAAAGGGATGCTGCAGGTCAAGGGAGAACACTTGGACTTCGAGGTGGAAGGCTATATCGGCAAGCCTGAATTGACTCGCTCAAACCGCAATGCGATGTCATGGATGATCAATGGCAGATATGTCAGAAGCTTTCCGCTGAATCAAGCGATACTCCGTGCGTACCATACGTTCCTGCCGATCAATCGCTACCCGATGCTCGTGCTTCATGTGAGGATGCACCCTTCTCTCGTGGATGTGAATGTGCATCCTGCCAAGCTTGAAGTTCGCTTCAGCAAAGAGGCAGAGCTGTGCGCATTCATCGAAGAGACCGTAAAACAATTGCTACATAAGCAGCGTCTTATTCCTGAAGCGGCTCCGAAGAAGGCGAAGGTGCGAACGTATGTCGAGCAAGCAGAGCTTCAATGGGAAGCTGCAGAGACGATAGCAGCCAATCAAGAGAAGCAATTTAAGCCAATGGGGGCGCTAGTCATTGAGTCTGATCCGTCCTCTGCTTCGCAATTAGCGAAGGAAGATCGAGAGCAGTCACAAAGCAATGCTGATACATTCCATCAACCTAACGTTCAGCGACAACCTGAACTAAC
>NZ_JMDX01000399.1:0-3210 GCF_000935845.1 Paenibacillus sp. E194 | reverse complement strand
TCATTTTTGGATTGTATTATGCGACTGCGACTATCGCGATCCGGATGTTTCATGTCCACGCACCTGGCCGAGAGGAGGAACGGGTGAGCGGGGCAATCATCCCGAGCCCGACTGCTAGAACGCAAGATGATACAGATGCTCTATTGGAACGATTGCTTGGCTATATAGGAGGAATGGGAAATATTCGCTCTGTTGATGCGTGCATTACTCGACTACGGCTGCGGCTTGAAGATGAATCCAAGGTAGATGAAGTGGGAATTATGTGTCTTGGTGCATATGGCATGATGCGTGTAGCCAAGGGTCACATTCATATTGTGATGGGGACGGATTCGGAGCTGCTGCGAGAGAAGATTGAGCGAAGATTAAGTGTATCGGCATTTATTAACGGTTAGCGGGCACATTCTCAGTTATCCATCAGCTGGGCAGTTCGATTCTTGGAAGGGGAGAGCGGATGATTGAACGAAAGATTGTTCATGTCCTGTCGCATAATGTGGTAATGGCCAAACTATCCAATGGGAAAAACTCCATTGCCTTTGGCAAAGGGATAGGCTTTCAAAAAAGCCTGGGATGGAGGTAGATGCAGTTGATATTAAACAGGAATTTTTGCTGCACACAACGGATGTGCTGGAGCATTACGAGCATATTCTGCATGCGGTTGATTTCAAGATTATTGGTGTGGTAGAAGAGGTCATCGCTTTCGCTCAGGGACATTTAGAAGGGGATTTCTCAGAGACGATCCACTCTGCACTCGTTGATCATATTAATCTAGCGATTGAACGCTGCAAGCGCGGGCTTGTCATCAGCAACCCGTTTATGTTCGAAATTCAGCACTTGTATCGAGATGAATACCGAGTGGCAGAACGAGCGATTGACTATTTGAATGAGCAGCTGAAAGTGAACTTGCCTCAAGATGAGGTTGCCTTTTTGGCTATGCATTTCCACGGTGCACGAAGGGGCGGTAAGGGCAATAAGTCTGTTGCAGAATTGAAGATGATATCGAGGGTACTGGAGGAAGGGAAGAATATTGGGATAGACTTTGACGAATCACTCTCTACAGTACTGTTCATTGGGCATTTGAAGGGCCTGATAGATCGGGTACGGGCAGGGAAGACACTAAATAATCCGCTTCTCGTTCAGATTCGTGAAGAGTATGAAGAAGCCTACGAGAAGGCTGTGTTATTAGCAGGTTGGATTGCGGAAGGGCTGGAGAAGACGGTTCCACCCGAAGAGATCGGATTTCTTACGATGCATTTGGAACGACTTGTTCAACGGAAAAATGTAAGCATATGAAAAGGGATTTGCATGCAACGACGACAAGAACATACGGAATGAAAAGAAGAGGACAGATGCCATAAGCATCTGTCCTCTTCTGTGTGAATTGCTTAGTTATTGACCTGGACGGCAGGAGAGGAAGTAGATTCTCCTGCACTATTCGTAGCAGTCACGTAATACCATCCGCCTGGTGTCAAAGTAATCAACTCAAAGTCCGTTGACGTTGACGAGCCGATGCGTTCATAAGAGCCATTCTGGCTCGCACTATAATAGATATAATATTCACTTGGATTGTTGGACGCAGCTTTCCAAGAGAGACGCACGCCCATGTCCGTTAGTGCCGTCTTCAGTCCATTTGGTGCATCAGGTACTTGAGCAGCAGCCCGTTGCGGTTCCTGTCCGCTGCCGTTGTCGACTTCATGACTGCTCTCCTCTCTACCTGAATTGCTGCTCCCTGATTCTGTTGGATCATTGGAACCCGGCGTAGGCGTTACCTCTGTGCCAGTTCCTGAACCATTAGAGCCCCACTGTACAATCTCCGATGGGATCGATTCATGACCGCCCACGTCGACAGCTGTTACATAGAAGCTGTACTGCTTGTTGCCTGATACATAGCCAGTGAATCTCGTCTCTTCTCCGGTCAGAACGGTTCCGCTCTGTTGTTGGTAAGCGCCGCCGCTCATTGATCGATACAGACGGTATCCTACAACATCGGATTCTGGATTGCGCGAGAAGGTGATGCGAACGGAATCGCTCTTCAATGCAGCGATTCGAACGCTCCGTGGTGCAGAAGGCGCTTTGCCGTCATCCTTACGTGGATCGACCTTCGCAGGCGCGTCGTTGTTAGCATCTTCTGGCAAGTAGTCCGAAAAAGAGCGTCGATTGCTGCTGGATGAGAGATGCCCCAGCGCTTTCTTCAATTCCTCCACGAGCACTTGAATCGGCTTCTCGCGTTTTAGCACTACTTTCTCACCGATCATATCGGCAGGAGTGCTGTCCTGTGGAATATAGTTGACGCCGTCATAGGTGATGTACTTCATGTGAACAAGTGCGTCTTCCTCGGTTTTCGGCACATATTTACGGTTAAAAATATCCGTGACGAATTTGCCGCCGAGTCTCGTTAACTCATTCGGAAGCTTGCCGCTATAACCAGACACAGTCATGCTCACGATGCCGTCAGGACGTGTGAACTCCTTCGTGTGAAGCAAATTAGGCTTGGCCTTGTTCACTTCATTCATAACCTTCGACCAAATCTCTGTTGAGCGTGAACGAGCGTCGCGGTTCAGTACATGAATCGGCTTGTCGTACCCGACCCATACGCCCATCGTAACATCTGGTGTCGAGCCGATGAACCATGTATCCGCATAGTTCTGGGTTGATCCGGTCTTGGCCGCAACCTCAACTTTCCCGTAGAGATCAAATTCGCCTCGCACGCGGCGCCCGGTACCTCTGGAATCCGTAATGACGGATTTCATCATATCAGTCATCAGGTAGGCGCTTTGCTTCGAGACAACTGCTTGTGGATCTTCCTTATGTTGATACACGATATTTCCATTGGAATCTACAATCTTACTAATTAAGTACGCATCGTTGAATACACCCTGATTGGCAATTGCCCCGAACGCGTTCGTAATTTCTTCAACCGTTACTCCATACCGCAAGCCGCCGATGACGCCAGTCTGCGCGTAATAATCTTCAGGCTGAATGGTCGTGATGCCGAGCTTCTGTACGAAGTCCAGCGCCTTCTTCACACCGAGCTTCTCAATATAGATCTTGAGTGCCGGCAAGTTGAGCGATTGACTTAATGCGCTCCGAGCAGTAACAAGACCTTGATAGCGTCCGTTGGCGTTGCCAGGAATGTGGTAACCCTTGGAGCCATCCTTGAGTACAATTGGAGCGTCGTCCAATATGGATGCGGGTTGAATTAATCCTTGATCC
>NZ_JMDX01000398.1:0-3233 GCF_000935845.1 Paenibacillus sp. E194 | reverse complement strand
CTGGAAGCTTCCCGGAGGCAACGGTTCGTTCTCAGCTTATCCTCGTAAGTCTGGCTGGAATATGTCTGAAACACCACCCTTAATGCCTGTTCGCTTCTCAATTTCCTTGACGACGAGCATTTCGTTTGTTATCGCGAAATTGCTGGGATGCATCCATGTTAACGTTACAGGATTATCAACAATCGGAAGCTTCAGTCCGCCCGTATCCCCATATTGCTCACTATCACCCGTGACTGTGGAACCGGAACCTGCTTGACCACCGTTACCGCTGCTTTTGTTGCTCTCGCTGGAATTGGTGCTGTTTTCTTGATTGGCTTCGCTCCCACCCCCACCGCATGCCGCAAGCAGCGAGAAGACCATTGTTATCATGATGACAATACTTATCACTCTTCTTGACATCGCGATCATTTCCCCCTTTATTTTGTTGCGTCTTCCATGTTGAAAGCTTCTGATGTGTGTCGCAGTCTCAGTATAGAGAACGGTTCCTACTCCGTAAA
Source organism: Paenibacillus sp. E194 (assembly GCF_000935845.1). Taxonomy (NCBI): domain Bacteria; kingdom Bacillati; phylum Bacillota; class Bacilli; order Caryophanales; family Paenibacillaceae; genus Paenibacillus; species Paenibacillus sp. E194. The sequence continues at coordinate 2,736 of NZ_JMDX01000398.1, read as the reverse complement.
TAAAGCGTTTTCATAATTAGTTCTAAATAGCCCAATCATGAACTAGTTATCACACAAAACCCTTATACAGCAATGATTTTTGCGTGTGGAAATCGATAAAGAGGTTGAATTTGATGAAATAAAGCTTGATCGTTTATTCCAGCCATTCTTGTAGATGGGCAGCAACGAACTCGTCATCATGAAGATGCGAATATTGTCTATATACTCGATCGATTTCGTCCGCTTGCCCAGCAGAAAGCGTCTCATTCGGATTCAGGCACCAAATGCCCTTGAGCAGCCCTTGGCGGCGCAGCACTTCATGAATCCCTGGAATACATCCATGAAATTGATGCGCAGTATCGAAAAATGCAGCATTGCAGTCTGTAATCTGGATGTTCCTAGTTAACCATTCCCCAGAGATTTCGCCGCGTTCTCTCTCCTTCTTGATCTCCTCCAGTAATTCGACTGCCTTCTTCGTCCATACAGCCCAATGGCCGAGAAGACCGCCCACAATACTCTTCTCAATTGACTGCCCTCTCACATCGAAGCGGTACGTTGTAAGCAGATCATTAACAATGTTATCGTCATTCCCTGTGTACAATGCAATCTCATCTCTTCTGTCAGAATAGCATACCGCTCGTACAACATCGATGGTCTGGTAGCGATTGAAGGGAGCCATTTTGATTGCTACAACATTCGGGATGTCCGCGAATTTGCGCCAAAAATCAAAGCTGAGGACACGTCCTCCAACTGTTGGCTGCAAATAGAACCCAATAATCGGCATGATAGCAGCGACCCGTTCAGTACGCCCTAGCAGTTCCTCTTCACTCATGCTGGAGAGTCCGCCCATGCTTAGCAATGCAGCATCGTACCCCATCTGTCGTGCCAACTCCGCTTCCCTCATCGCTTGTTCAGTACTGCCGCACACACCGGCAATCTTCATAAAGGGACGTTCTATGTTAGCTCGTTCAACCTCTTCAACGGCCATGCGCAGTACCGTCTCAAATAAATTATGCTTCGGGTCGCGTATCTCAAATTGTGTGGAGTGAACTCCTACCGCGATTCCACCTGCTCCAGATGCAATGTAATACCTCGTCAACGCGCGCTGATGGCGTTCGTCCAGCTGACGCTCCTCATTGAGTGCAAGTGGATGCGCGGGAATGACCAAGCCCTGATGGAGAGCCTCATGCAGTGTATTAGAAAGCTTCTTGCCTGCCATTATCAGAATTTCCCCCTTCTCTCTTGAAAGTGAGTCGGTTTATTCCATGTTGTTCCTCCTGACTGAACCCACTCCGCACCCAGTCTATCATCTGCAGCAATGATACAGATGGATAGCCGAAGCGCTGATGTGACTTGGATGCGTTATTCAATAAAGCCAGCTCGGTTTCCTCGTCCTGAAATTGCACACTTTTATTGAAACGCATGGCGAACTGCTCCGCAGCCCATCTCACCGACATCGTCTCTGGCCCTGTGATGTTCATGATGGTGGGCGGACTCGTGCATTCCGTCAAGGAGCGAAGAGCCATTGCGTTCGCATCTCCTTGCCAGATTACATTTGCATGCCCCATACTCAGGTTAATCGGACTCCCTTCCATCACGGATTTAGCAACCTCTAACAAGACACCGTAACGGAGATCAATGGCATAGTTCAGTCTATAGAACAGCATTGGCGTCTGATTTTTATGCGCATGATACTCGAAGATTCGCTCTCGACCTAATGTAGACTGCGCATACTCACCGATTGGTTCTGGTGATACAGACTCATCAGCCCCCCCGCTGCCGATCGGCATGAATGGATAGATATTACCAGAGGAGAACACAACGATGCGTGAATCCTTATATTTCTCTGCCACTCTTCCGGGCAAGTACACATTCATCGCCCAAGTAAAATGTTCTCTCCCCATAGTGCCAAATTTATTGCCGGCCATATAGATCACATTCGCTGCATGTGGCAGCTTGAACAATTCTCCATCATGAAGGAGATCGCATGCAATCGTCTCAACTCCCGCTTCCTCTAGTTCGCGCTGTACATCTCCTCCAGTGAACCGTGATACCCCGATCACCCGCTTGTTCAGCCCACCCTTGCGAACCGCATTAACCGCCAGCTTAGCGAGACTCGGCCCCATTTTCCCTCCAACACCAAGAATAACAATATCTCCGTCGACTTTCGCCAGATCCTGAATACATTCATCTGAAGGCTCAGCGAGTCTCTCCTCCAGTTCAAGCACTGATTTCATGTCTGTTATCCCCTTTCCGGAATTGTTCAGTTTTAACCATCTTCGTATGGAACCTGATCCTGCGAAACCGACAAGCTTCCATGAAACCATATATATACCAGACAGAAGATCGTGTATATCATGCTTTTTTTTCCACGTCTTACGATTTTCGGGATAGGGGTATCCCCCAATGTTATACAGCCTAACTCTCGGGCATTTATGGAGGTAGAAAACCATCAAGTAGACGAAATAAATAAAGTGACTCGCGATCGATAGGCACGTGGCGCATGGATCGCGAGTCACTTTTTGAAAGAAGCAAACATAATAGTTTGTTATTATTTAGAAGTATTAATATTGCTACATTTCACTCATTTCACGCTTCATTATGCCTGCGCGATTTTTGGGAGCTTTATGTGATCAAGGGATTGAAGACGATTGGGCAACATAAACAAATTATCATCTGATGGTTCTGGGTACTCGACCTTAAACCCACCTTGCTCAGGATGAAATTGATAGTACACCCGTTCCGACTGTTCTGTTG
>NZ_JMDX01000397.1:0-3241 GCF_000935845.1 Paenibacillus sp. E194 | reverse complement strand
GATCTGGTACAAGACAGCCAGCTCGTGGCAGCTCGCGATCGCGGTATGCCGCTGCGAGTCCATTCCCTCCAGCATCTGCTCGTGGAAGACATAGAAGGCTTCCGCCCGCCCGGGCTGATCCAGATTACTCCAGGCGAAGCTCAAGTAGGGCTGCTTCCCCAGATCGATATCGACATTCGTCACCCGCTTGGACGCGAGATCGAAGGTGTAATCCTTGTCGATGCTGCGATCATTCGGGCGCAAGCTCCCTTGCTCGACGAACGTCAGATGAATGCCCTTCCTGCTCTGCGGCTCCTTCGAGAACGTCAGGAAGCCGAACGCACGGCGGTACGCATACGGCAGACTGCCGTACAGCACGCCGACCAGTTGCAAGGCAGTCTCCGACAATTTCTCCACCGCGACGTCGAGCGCCACGAACACTTTGCGTCTTGTGACAACGGACGAGATGACGGCGAACAACAGCTTCTTGAACATCTTCTCGTCGATGCCGAGGCTGGCGAGCAGGGAGGCCGGCGAAGCCGGACGGCGCGCTTCCGCCGCGGCAGGAATCCTCTCCAACTCAGGCAGTTCTGTGCCCTGCTCGATGTCATAGCTGCCGACGAAGTCCGCGTTCAGCAGCGAGGGGTAGTCCTTCACCGCTTCAGCCGCCTGATCGGCGGGCATAATATAGTTATGGGAGAAGAAGGCGCTGCGCAAGCCCGTGAAATCCGCCGCCTGATAGATGCTGCGGCCTAGGACGAGCTGCCCCATCTCAGCGTGGAACAGGTGCAGTGCTTGCGGATAGCGCGCTTCGTCCTTCTCACCGCGCGCGGCCAGCTCCGCCGGTACGTCATAGACACAGAACGGATGCAGTACTTTTTTGATGAATCCGGTATCAAGCCCGCCGGAGACCGCGATCGTGTCGAAGCCTTCGTTGGAGCGGAAAATACCGCGCCGCTCCCGCGTGTACATTTGCTGCTGGATGCGAGAGGACCTGTTCGATGTCAATGCTGCTCTCTCCCCTCGATATAATTCAATTGATGCAACAGCCAGATGAACGGCTCATCTACCCGGATTGGACTGACAACCCCCTGCAGCTTCTGATTGACCGGATTGCTGCCCAATGCCGACACGGCGAAGTAGGCCGTATTGGAGAAATAGACATCCATCGTTCCTTTGAATGGACGGTCCACCTTCTCGATAAAGCGCCGGATCTCGCCGTCGATATTATGGAATTCCGTCAGATCGAGATATTTGCGATGAACCATATTGCGGAAAATATTGCTATTCGACTTAATATAGTCTCCATCCTCATCCTTCAACGCATGCAGCATATCGCTCTTCGTCAGTACGACCGCCGTCGGGATGTCGGTCTTATTCTTGTCCTGGTAAGCGATGAAGTCGCCGAACAGCGTCAGCACGACATCGCGCGGCTCGTCATATTGCGGTACCCAATCGTCCGAGGCTCCGCCGTATTGCATACGGATTTTTTCACGAATCGATCGAATCTGCAACGGATCGATCATGAACAGAATGCCGGTCGAATTTTTAATATGCTGGCCATGCAGGCCGAGATAATCCTGATCGACCATCCCTTCCCCCGCGACATCAAAAAACACCAGTGTGAGCGGCGGCTTCGTCTCATCCTTGAAGACGAATTGAAAGATGAACGGCTCCTGCATCTTCTCCTTCTGCGTCGACGCGAGCAGATCGCCGCGTTCGAACAGAGGCTCCTCGTACAACGTGCGGAACTTGCGGCTTATCTCCGCATTGAGCGGCATGCAGGCGGCATCGAAATGATCGGCCGTCACATGCTGGAGCGTATGAATCAGCGAGGTCATGTAGACCGATTTGCCGACCTGGGAAGCTCCGATAATGGAAATGATATTGCTCGGCACCTTCCCTGCCGTAACGGGCAGCTCATTATGGCAGTGCGGGCACAGCCTTCTGCGCGTGACGACGCCATAGCGGTCATTCAGCCCGATAAGCACATGGTCGGAATACAGATGATGCTCCTCGGGAACATCGCGCGGCTCGATGACCGCCTCCATATCATAGACCGTGTCCAGGCCGAAGCGGTCCCGGTATTTGTTCAGCTTCTCATCCTCCTGCAGCGCATAATTCTCGTCATCCTCGCGGTGATGCACCGCGCGGAACACGACCTCCGCCGGCGAGAACTTGCTGAAACAGTACGGGCATACGATATCATAGAACAGCGGCCGTGACGCCGGCTGCGGCTTGCGCTTCAGAAAATCAAAAATCCCCAATGTCTTCTCCTCCTCATTCCGGTATCAGCTCATACAGCTGGCCGTATTGGTGGCCGTCGGTGAAGAAGAGCCGAATATAATCGTCCTTCCCGATCTCAATCTCCGGCAGCATGTTCCGGCCCGGGGCGAACGGCTCGACGAACGGGTAGACCGTGCCGTCGTCTTTACTGGCGGGATAGCCGCCGTGCTTCTTCACATAGCACAGCACATCCGCAGGGAGCGGCACCTCTGCCGCCACCTGGATTTGCGCCGTCTTGAATGTTTTGAACCAGCCGCCTTTATAGCGGATCGAATAACAGATTCTCGCCCGGCCGGTGCTCAGTGCGATCCGGTTCCCGCCATCCTGCTGGATGACGAGCTGCTGCTGTCCGTCCTCCTGCAGCAGACAAACGTAGATGGTATAGACGAGCCGCCCGATCCCATCAATCCGGTCATGGTACCCGTTGTTGGCTTTGTACTCGTCTCTCGTATACAGCTTCAGCTCCGCGGCCGGCGGACGCTCGGCCGCCGGTCGATCCGCCGCCGCCTTGTGCACGTAGACGGCCTGAATCTTATCGGGCCACAGCCATCGCAGCGTACATCGATCTTCGTCAATACTATGTGCCAGTCTGCGGATGATCGGCGTCTCCGGACCCGCTTCCGAATAATACATCTATCATAGCCCCCTCCACACTAGAATCCACGGCTGTTCTGATCGGGCTGCCGTCCGGACAGGCTGCTGCCTTCATTCCCCGCCGCTCCTCTTCGCCGGCGGCTTTCCTGCTGCCGCTGGCTCTCCTGCACAGGCACGGCCAACGTGAACAGCGCAATGACGACCGCCAGCACTAGATCGGCGCCGAGGCGCACGGCTCCGTCCGCAAGCGGTCGTCCGGACAAGCCGGCCTCTAGCAATAGACCAGCAAGCAGCCCCGCCACAGCCCCGCCGATGGCGAAGCTCTTGGCGAGATAGCGGTTGTCGAACACGAGGCCGAGCGACAAGCCAAACGTAGTGCCAA
>NZ_JMDX01000396.1:0-3331 GCF_000935845.1 Paenibacillus sp. E194 | reverse complement strand
TAAATGAAGAAGGAACCTCCGCATTCACTTTATCTGTCAGCACTTCGCATACAGGATCGTATTTATTGACTTTATCCCCGACGTTGACGAGCCACTTGGAGATGGTTCCTTCCGTTACGCTTTCGCCTAACTGGGGCATGACGATTTTCTTAGCCATATTCTCCTCCCGTCGGCTCACAATTCGGCCAATTCTTTCATGGCCTGATATACTTTATCCGGGTTGAGCATGAAGAACTTTTCCATTGGCAAGCTGTAAGGCATAGCGGGGACATCCGGACTGCAAAGTCGTTTGATTGGCGCGTCCAATTCATAAAGGCATTCTTCTGCGATGACAGCAGCTACTTCAGCTCCAACGCCGCCCTCTTTGTTGTCTTCATGAACAATGAGCACTTTGCCGGTTTTGCGAGCAGCCTCTACAATAGCTTCCTTGTCCAGAGGATAGAGGGTACGTAAATCCAGAATGTGAGCGCTGTATCCATCTTTAGAAAGCTGCTCTGCCGCTTTTAACGCAAAATGCAAGGAAAGTCCGTAAGAAATAACCGTGATGTCTTCCCCTTGCCGCTTAATATCCGCCTTTCCGATCGGTACCGTATAATCCGAGTCTGGCACTTCTCCCTTGATCGAGCGATAGCATCGCTTATGTTCGAAGAAAAGAACAGGATCTTCATCGCGGATGGCCGCCTTTAGCAGGCCTTTGGCATCATAAGGCGTGGAAGGCGTGACCACTTTTAAACCAGGAATACAGCAAAACATCGCTTCTACGCTTTGCGAATGATAGAGGGCTCCGCGAACTCCTCCACCATAAGGGGCACGGATGACCAAGGGACAGTTCCAATCTCCGTTGGAGCGGTATCTCATTTTGGCTGCCTCATTCACAATTTGGTTGACGGCAGGCATGATATACTCGGCGAACTGAATTTCTGCAACTGGCCTCATTCCATGAGCAGCTGCTCCAATCGATACACCTGCAATGGCCGCTTCCGATAGCGGCGTGTCGATAACCCGCTGTTCCCCGAATTCCTCCTGGAATCCCTGTGTAACCCGAAATACGCCCCCACGCACTCCGACGTCTTCTCCTAATACAAATACCCTGCTATCTCGCTGCATTTCCTCTCGAAGAGCTTGGGACACTGCTTCAAGATAAGAAATTACGGCCATTTCTCCTCACTCCCCTATTCTGCATAAACGTGCTTAAGGGCATCTTCCGGAGCTGAATCCGGGGCATTCTCCGCATATTCCGTGGCCTCATCGACCTCCATGCGTATCCGGTCATGGATCTCCATGTCTTTATGTTCATCTAATAGCCCCGATGCTTTCAGATAATTGCTGAAGGTTATGAGCGGATCCCGCTTCTTGGCTTCTTCCACTTCTTCACGGGGACGGTAGGTTCGATCATCATCGTCGCTTGAATGCGGGACTAAACGATAGAGCACCGTCTCGATAAGCGTTGGCCCTTCACCTCTTCTTGCCCGATCTGCCGCCTCTTTTGTGACTTTGTATACTTCTAATAGATCATTTCCATCCACACTGATGCCGGGAAACCCATAGCCCTTTGCCCGATCCGCGATGCTTTCGCAAGCCGCCTGCTTGGAGAACGGAACCGATATGGCGTACTTGTTGTTCTCACACATAAAAATGACAGGCAGCTTGTGTACCCCCGCATAGTTAGCCGCTTCGTGAAACTCCCCTTGGTTGCTGCCGCCGTCCCCGAAGGCCGTTAATGCAACCAGCCTTTTTCCTTGCATTTTTCCAGATAAAGCGATTCCAACTGCGTGCGGAATTTGGCTCGACACGACACTAGAGCCTGAAAGAATATTCCGGCTTTTGCTCCCGTAATGACCTGGCATTTGACGTCCGCCGCTCGTTGGATCTTCTGCCTTAGCGAAAGCGGAAAGCATTAATTCCTGTGCTGTCAGCCCGAAAGCAACGACCATACCCATGTCCCGATAATAGGGACACAGAAAATCTCTCGTTTGATCAAGCGCATATGCCGCCCCTACCTGAGCTGCTTCATGACCTTGGCATGAAACGAGAAAAGGGATCTTTCCCGCACGATTGAGCAGCCACATCCGCTCATCTACTTTTCGCGCCAGAACCATATGCTGATACATGTCAAGAACCTGCTGATCTGATAACCCCAGTGCTTGGTGCCGGTTCTGGACTTGACCATATTCAGTGTTATTCATATCGTATCCCTCCGACAATTGTGCCGCTGCATACTGCGGTTTCCTTTATTTTATTAACCATCGTTCCAATCGTGAAATACATATACTGCATAGAAACGATGCAAAAAAAATATAGCCATATGATTTGGTTATGGGCTCACCTTATTTACGTCCTACACATTTTCTAATCGGTTACATAGGCTAATGGAAAGAAGCATCTTGGAGGGTTATTATGAGGTATCGTTGTCCCTTATGCGGCAATTGGCGAACTGATCATACGATCATCGACGAATGGAGTGAAGTGATTCCCCCACCAGCTCCGGAGTTAAAGGCGGTCTCCATTGATCCGTCAAGTACCGCACTCCTCATCTTGGATATGGAGAATTCGATATGTAACAATCCACGCTGTGTTGCATCCATTCCTAGAATTAATAAGGTATTGACGGAAGCACGCAAGGCAGAGATGTTAGTTGTCTATAGTCTTACACATACAGGAAATGCATCAGACATTACTCAACTCCTGCGTCCTATGATGAACGAGCCAATCGTGAAATCAAACGTAGATAAATTCTACAACACGGAGTTAGAGCAGATTTTGCAGAGGAATCATATTCGAACGGTTATTGTAACGGGTTACGCGGCAAATGGAGCGGTTCTCCACACAGCTACTGCTGCTGCATTTCGTGGATTTGATGTAGTAGTTCCAGTTGACGGAATGTCTGCTGCCAATCCGTATGCTGAACAATACACAGCATGGCATATGCTGAATAGTCCGGGAACACGGAACCGAGCTGTATTATCGAAGACGGATTTGATCTTACTACAGCACAGAATGAAGATGAACAAGCATTCTTTTCAGTGATTGATAGTTCCATAGGTTGAAATGATTTCCAAAAGAGACGCACAGCACCTCCCTTGGGGTGTTGTGCGTCTCCAGTTCAGTCAGTATGAATAAAGTCGAAATTAATCTCGATTAGAACTTGGTTGTTGGTTCCTTCACTTTATCGAAGACGATGATGCCGTCGAACTGTTCTCTCGGAACGAATCGCATTGACATCGGTGCGATAATCTCGGAGGTCATGCCATCCTCCGCTGCATAGATTGGCTTGAACATCCATGAGTTGCTCTGTTTCGGTGACTTATGTTTGGATAGATCGGCAAATGCA
>NZ_JMDX01000395.1:0-3349 GCF_000935845.1 Paenibacillus sp. E194 | reverse complement strand
GGTACAGTCTTGAACACGGCAACGACGTTTTTCAGATCAGACCGAGACCGCAATCCGCTACAACAGAAACGCTAGTAATCGAACAGCCGATACTTGAGTTATTGATATCGAAGTTCGCAGGACCAGATCCCGCTACTGTCGGTGAAGAGCTCAACTATACAATAGTTGTCTCCAACGAAACGGAGGGATTATTAACCGGAGTAGAAGTGGTGGATGTGCTGCCGCCTGGTCTCGTCTTCGTATCTGCCGAAACTACGCAAGGAACCGTAACTGAGGTGGCTGGCACCGTGACAGCATTGATTGGTGATCTTGATCCTGGTCAGTCTGAAATCATCACGATAACCGTTATTCCTACAGCTCCAGGCATCGTAACAAATACAGCTACAGCGACATCTAATCAAACGCCACCAGTATCATCCACAATTGAGACGACGGTCAACGCGCTTCCACCTGCTTTTTTAACCATTGAGAAGCTTGCCGAGCCGAATCTCGTAACCCTTGGGAATGAAGTCATCTTTCAAGTGACGGTGTGCAACATGGGAGAAACGGCGGCCACAAATGTGGTTGCGGTGGACACATTACCTGGAGGCGTTGAAGTCACTGGTATCCAAGTATCTGAAGGCACATTCACGCAGATTGGGCCAACGATTATAGCATCTTTCGGTGTCATTGCCCCTGGAACGTGCGCTATGATTACGATCGAAGCAATTACGGCTGTAACAGGAACATTAACGAACACAGCAGTGGTGACCGCTGATAATGTTGAAGACTCTGAAACAGCAACCGCAAGCATTACGGTATTACAGCCGCTCGCAATTTCGAAGCAAGCTTCAAGCAACCCTGTGCTTGTTGGCAGCCTGTTGCAATATACGATCAGTGTTGCAAATCTCGGAGAACTTCCTCTAACGAATGTAATCGTACGTGATGTCATTCCTCCTACGGTTGAATTTGTCAGTGTTCAATCTGAAGGAGACACTTGCTCTGTATCCGGGCAGACCGTTACTTGTCTCTTGGGCACATTGGAGGGTCAACAAGAACAGACGATTATCATTACAGTCATTCCTTTGTTAGAAGGGGTGGTTACCAACACGGCTACCGCTCAGGCGGATAATACGCCTCCTGTTACAGCTACGATTACGACGTTAGTTGTTCGTCCTTTAGAGTGCATTTCTGTCAGCAAACTGTTCGATTGGGTTGTCACTCGGAGTGATTTTATCGTGGAAGAGTCTATTCCCGAAAACTGCAGGGCTTTCGTAGAACAAGCAATTGCTGGCGGTCGGCAAGTGCTCGTGAGCTGCAATGCAGTGCCAGCTACGGGAGAATGCAGCATCACGGTTGTAAAGCGGCTGCCGCTGCCCATTATCGGATCGCAAGCAGCTATTGTACTGACTACGTGCTCTGCAGAAGTAACGATTACGTTAACAGATAGTGGGACAGGAGAAACATGCACGTTTACACTATTAGTCAAGAATAACGAGAAAGTATCACTCTGCTTACCGCTCCCATTAGATGAATCCAACATTACTTCTCAAATATTCGATATCCATTGTGCTGCACGAATTACTGACAGCTTAACGATTGAGCTGCAATTGGATTGGTGTTTAGAACTTGTCGTGAAATTTACAATTCCGCTGATGGTTGAAGCGACATTCTGTCAACCTAGGGCATTAATCCCGATACCGGAGTCATGCAGCATCAGTGTTCCGATGCAATGTCCGACGCTTTTTCCATTCGTATAATTGTCTTGTAATCCATAACAGATTCTGGATTCTATATTGTTGTTGAGAACTCATGCTTGCATGAGTTCTTCTTTATGTACGCGGAAGAGGAATCGTAAGGCAGGCACTCATCTTTGATACTTCATTCAAATCAAGGGGTTAGCTTGTGATATAATTACTGCTGTAAATAAGGAAAGCAAGGAGTTGATCTTCATGCAATATCGTCGTCTTGGCAATAGTGGATTGAAGGTGTCTGTGCTTGGATTAGGAACAAATGCTTTCGGCAAGCGGGCTGACAAGCAGGCTTCGACTCGAATTATTCATCAAGCGTTGGAATATGGCATTAACTTTATTGATACGGCTAATATTTATGCTGGTTCAGAATCAGAACGCATCATAGGTGAGGCACTGACAGGCAAACGACACAATGTCGTGCTGACAACGAAGGCTGGATTAATTCGAGGTCAGGGGCCGAACGAGCGCGGCTCATCTCGCTTTCATTTGCAGCAGGAATTAGACAATAGCTTGAAGCGGCTGAATACCGATTATATTGACCTGTATCAAATACATACATTTGATCCGTATACTCCACTTGAGGAGACGCTTCGGACGCTTGATGATATGATACGTTCAGGCAAAGTGCGGTATATCGGAGCGTCTAATTACGCTGCTTGGGAGCTGATGAAGGCGATTGGCATCAGTGAACGGCTTGGTCTAAATCGTTATGTGTCCATGCAAACCAGCTATTCACTGGCTGATCGAACGCCAGAACTGGAACTGGTTCCGTTATGTCAGGATCAAGGGGTGGGAATCATCCCATATTATCCACTTGCAGGAGGAATTCTGACAGGGAAATATCGTGAGGGCGATCAGAAGCCAGCTGGCTCACGAGCAGATACGGATCCGAATTTCTACAAGTTCTTCAATGAAGAACGGTTTGCGTTAAGTGAACAGGTGAGCGAATTGGCAACGGATATTGGCTGTAGCCCAAGCTCGTTGTCATTAGCTTGGCTCACGCACCAGCCTTGTGTATCGACAGTCATTGTAGGGGCGACGAAGGTGGAGCAGTTAGAGGACAATATAACGAGTGTCAATGTCGAACTTAAAGAAGAACAGTTGAACCGATTGGATGAAATAAGCCGTCGATATCGTTATGGTGAACCTTTTGCTGTATACCGATTGCCTGAGTAAATGAGAAAGTAAGGAAGCAATAGACACCGCCTCTAGGTAATAGGGGCGGTTTTTTGAGTTGAGATTTCGAATTCTTGCGCTCATATTCAAAATACGATGTAAATGGAAGGACGGTATGTATAATAGGGGGAGAAATGGCTTGACCTCATAGCGAGCTGAAAAACTGTACCTGTTCAATTGTCGTCTTGGTCGGTAAGCTATTATTTAATTGGAACATCTTTCTTGAATTGAACAGTGGAAGGGAGTTGCTGGAATCCGTATGCTTAGACAGAATCCGATCTTGGATCTATCAACTGAGGAACAGCACATGCTAGGCTCATATACGTTAGAGAAGATCAGTCAGTATCTATCATACACCGACGAGGTAGTAGTTGCTCCCGAATTAATCCCGTTAAGAAATCGTACAGTATGCGGAGCGAATTGACTTTGCTGCTCCTGTC
>NZ_JMDX01000394.1:0-3390 GCF_000935845.1 Paenibacillus sp. E194 | reverse complement strand
CTGGATAATTCCGCAGCGCCAAGGTACCGACGAACATCCCGATCAAGTTGTCCAAGTCCGCATGCGGTCTGCCCGCGATTGGTGTGCCGACGATGATATCCTCTTGGCCCGTATACTTGGACAGCAGCGCCGTATACGCCGCCAACAGCACCATGTACATCGTCGCTCCCGTCTCTGACGCGATCCGCTGCAGTCCTTCGGTCACGTCGCGACCGATCTCGAAGGTTACCATGTCCCCCGCAAAGCTTTGTACCGCTGGACGCGCATAGTCCGTTGGGAGCTCCAGTACCGGGATCTCCCCTGTAAATGTCTCCAACCAGAATGCTTCCTGCTCCTTCATCTTCTCGCTTTGCGCCAGCTTCTGCTGCCAGACTGCATAGTCCTTGTACTGGATCCGCAGCTCCGGCAAGCTATCTCCCTCATACAGACGCGCAAACTCCTGCACCAGCACATTCATGGATACCCCATCCGAAATAATGTGGTGCATATCGAACAGCAACAAATGTCGCTCGCGGGACAATTTGATAAGACCTACGCGTAGCAGCGGCCCCTGTCCCAAATCGAACGGACGTACGAATGCGCTCACCCGCCGAGCGATTGCCTCCTCTTCCGGCAAGTCGCTCTCGTCCGCCAGACGCTCCACTTCTATCGCAAACGGAAGCTGCTCATGCACGCGCTGCACTGGTTCCCCGTCCACCATGGCAAACGATGTCCGCAGCGATTCATGCCGGGCAATCAATTCGCAGAATGCCTGCTCTAGCCGGTTCGCATCGAGCGCTCCTTCTATCGTGTATACCCCTGGCATGTTGTAGCCCAGCGCAGCTCCTTCCAACTGGTTCAGGATGTACATCCGCTTTTGCGCCGAGGACAGCGGATAATGCGCTCTTGCCTCTACCGGCTCGATCGCTGCATACAACTGCTGCTCCATGCCGGCAATCTCCTGCGCCATTTGTTCCAGCGTCGGGAACTGGAAGACGAACCGCAGCGGCACATTCACGCTCAGTTCCTTGTGCATCTGCGCCACCAGCGTCGTCGCTTTCAGCGAATGGCCTCCCAAGTCGAAGAAGTCATCCTTCGCCCCGACTCGATCGAGCCCCAGCACCCGCTGCCACACCTCCGCCAGCTGTGCTTCCTGCTCGGTTCGCGGCGCCACATACTCTACGCCCGTTACCGCGTGTCCTTCCGGCGACGGCAGCGCCTGACGGTCGATCTTTCCGTTCGACGTCAGCGGCATCCACTCCAGCGCCACGAAGAATGACGGAATCATATAGCTCGGCAAGTGCTGCCCCAAGTAACGGCGCAGTTCCGTTACATCCAACTCTCCATGTTCTCCGGTCACGACCACATAGGCACACAAATGCGGGTCACCGGCGGCACTCTTGCTAGCCAGCACGATCGTTTCCTTTACCTGCTCGTGCCTCAGCAGCTGCGTCTCGATTTCCCCGAGTTCGATCCGATAACCGCGGATTTTCACCTGATGATCGATACGGCCCAAATATTCCAGGTTCCCATCCGGCAGCCACCGCGCCAAATCCCCAGTTCGGTATACGCGCTCTCCCGCAATAAACGGATGATCCACGAACCGCTCGGTGGTTAGCTCTGGACGGTTCAGATACCCTCTCGCCACGCCGGCTCCGCCCACATACAGCTCGCCTGGGATGCCGATCGGCACCGGTTGCCGCGCCGCATCCAGCACATACGCCGTTAACGTCGGAATCGGGGATCCGATGTTGCTCTTGCTCTGCCCGATATCGTCCGCCGTCAGTTCTTTGTACGTGACGTGTACCGTCGTTTCCGTAATGCCGTACATATTGATTAACTGCGTCTCCGGATATTTCTCGCGGAACCGCTTCAACTGCAATGGCTCCAGCGCTTCTCCTCCGAAGATCACTTTCCTGACGCTGAGGCGCTTGTCCGTACAACGCAATTCTTCGTCTGCTAGATGATAGAAGGCGGTCGGCGTCTGATTCACGATCGTGACCTGTTCCTGCTTCAATACTTGCAAATAGGCGGCTGGATCCTGCGCCGTCTGCTTCGGGATAATAACTAGTCTGCCTCCATACAGCAGCGCCCCGTACATCTCCCATACGGAGAAATCGAAGCAGTACGAATGGAATAGCGTCCATACATCTGTATCCCCGAAGTCAAACCGTGACCGATCCGTGAACAGCAGCCGCACAACCTGACGGTGCTCGATCAGCACTCCTTTTGGCTTTCCGGTCGTTCCTGACGTATATATGACGTACGCTAAATGGCCTGCTCGAACGTTCCGCTCTTCATTGCCATGCCATGAGCCTATGGCTGCTGTGCCCGAGTCCGCTTCTGCCGCTGCTTCCTTCTTCACCTTAGTGGCAACCACGCACAGCTCATCTACTAGCTCGTCTTCAAGTATTGTTCCGGTGAACATGCCGGCCAGCTCCGCCAGCTTCTTCTGCGTCACGAGCAGATTCGTCCCGGAATCCTCCAGCATGTACTGAATCCGCTCCTCCGGATAATCCGGGTCGAGCGGCACATACGCGCCTCCGGCTTTCAGAATCCCCAAAATGCCTACTAGCATATCCAAAGAACGCTCCGTCAACAGACCAACGAGATCGTCCGGCTGCACGCCCTGCTGCCTTAACGCCCGCGCCAGCTGCTCGGCCCGTTCGTTCAGCTCCCGGTACGTCAATCGATCCTCTCCGAACACCACTGCCACCCGTTCCGGTGTCTTCTCCACCTGCTCTTCAAACAGCCCGTGGATCGTCTTCTCTTCCGGATAAGCGGCTTCGGTATCGTTGAATCCGTATATCAAGCGCTGGCGCTCCGGCTCCGGCAAAATGGAGAGCTCGCTTAGCCGCTGCTCCGGCTGATCCGCGACGCTCTGCAGCAAACAGGTGAAGTGGTTCGCCATCCGTTCCATCGTTTCTTTACGGAACAACGCCGTGCGATATTGCAGCGTAAATATCAGTCCGCCATCGCCGTCCGTTTCCACAGCATGCAGCGTCAAGTCAAACTTGGCCGCCTTATGCTCCGTGCCGTACGGCGCAAATTCCAGATCTCCGAGCCGCACGTCCGTCATCTCCGTATTCTGCATGACGAACATCGCGTCAAATAGCGGATTGCGGCTTAAATCCTTGCGTACATCCAGCTTCTCGACCAGTTCCTCGAACGGATAGTCTTGGTTCTCGAACGCTTTCAGCGCGCGCTCCTTCACGTCGCTCACGAACTCCGTGAACGTTCGCTCTCCCTCTGGGTAGTTCCGCATCGCCAGCGTACCGACGAACATTCCGATCAACGGCTCCAGATCCGCATGCGGCCGTCCCGCAATCGGCGTGCCGACGACGATATCTTCCTGTCTCGTATACTTGGACAGCAGTGCTGTATACGCCGCCAGCAGCACCATGTACATCG
>NZ_JMDX01000393.1:0-3399 GCF_000935845.1 Paenibacillus sp. E194 | reverse complement strand
ATGCCCGGGCAAATCGCCTTGCCAGAACACTGAGATCTGAAGGTGTGCAGCCAGAAGCGCTAGTTGGGCTCATGGCTGAAAGATCGATCGACATGATTGTTGGGATGCTTGCCGTTTTGAAGGCGGGAGGCGGCTACGTCGCGATTGATCCGGAATATCCGGAGGAGCGCGTTCGCTACATGCTGGAAGATTCGGGTGCTCGTGTCATTCTGGTTCAGCAGCATTTGCAGAATCGTGTGCCAAATACGGAATCAGCAGCTAGACTCCTTACACTTGACGATGAGCAGTCTTATCATGAGGATGCTTCGAAGTTGGAATCGAAGAGTACAGCTGTAGATTTGGCTTGCGTCATCTACACTTCGGGGACAACGGGCAATCCCAAAGGTAACCTGACGACACACCGCAATATCGTACGCATCGTGAAGAATACCAACTATATCAAAATTACGGAGCAGGATAAGGTACTGCAATTATCGAGTTATTCTTTCGATGGCTCCGCATTCGATATTTTCGGGGCATTAACGAATGGGGCCCAACTGGTTCTTGTTCCTCATCATACATTGCTTGATGCAAGCAAGCTGGCGGAGCTGATCGAAACGGAACAAATATCGGTTATGCTGATTACTACTGCTTATTTCAACGTTCTTGTAGACGTGAACGTATCCTGCCTGCGCCATATCCGCGCGATATTGTTCGGAGGCGAGCGCTCTTCTGTCGCACATGTGCGAAAAGCACTTGAACAGACAGGGCCAGGAAGGCTGAAGCATGCCTACGGTCCTTCTGAAAGTACGGTATATGCGACATGGCATGATGTGACAGAGATTTCGGAGCAAGCCGTAAGTGTACCGATCGGTCGTCCTATCAGTAATACAGCCATCTACATCGTCAATGAACGAAATGATTTACAGCCTATAGGGGTATCCGGTGAGCTGTGTGTAGCGGGAGAAGGATTAGTTCGTGGATATTTGAACCGTCCTGAACTGACTGCACAGAAGTTCGTTGATAATCCGTTCGTACCGGGAGAGCGCATGTATCGTACTGGGGACTTGGCGAGATGGCTGCCGGACGGAACGATTGAATATGTTGGCCGAATGGATGATCAGGTGAAAATCAGAGGCCATCGCATCGAGATTGGGGAAGTAGAGGCGCAGCTGCTCAAAGTGGCGCCGATTCAGAAGGCGACGATTGTCGTCCGAGGCCGCGAGGATGGAGAGAAGCAGCTGTGCGCGTATTATGTAGCAGATCGTCTGCTTTCTGCAGGCGAGATTAGAACAATACTTGCCAAAGAACTGCCTAGTTATATGATTCCGGCATACTTCATTCAGCTTGAACAGATGCCATTGACGACTAACGGCAAGGTAGATCGTAAAGCCCTGCCAGCACCGGAAGAGCACGTACAAGCAGAGACGGAATATGTGGCGCCTAGAAGTGAACAAGAAATTCGGCTTGCGAGAGTCTGGCAGGAAGTGCTCGGTCTAAGCCGAGTTGGTGCAAAGGATCATTTCTTCGAGCTGGGCGGTCACTCATTACGAGCGACGACACTAGTCAGCAAGCTGCACAAAGAAGAGAATATCAGCCTGTCTCTCCGCGACGTGTTCCGCAATCCTACTTTGGAAGCGATGGCCGCGCTCATGGAAGCTGCTCAAGGCCGCACATTCTCACCAATCCCGACAGTTGAAGAGAAGGATGTATATCCGGTATCTTCGGTGCAGAAGCGATTGTTCATTTTGCATCAGCTGGAAGGAGCAGAGCAGAGCTATAACATGCCAGGGGCATTACTGCTTGAGGGTGATGTTGACCGGAACCGATTGGAGCATGCATTCCGTCAGCTGATCACACGTCACGAAACGCTTCGCACCGGCTTTGAGATGGTGAATGGAGAACCTGTGCAGCGCATTTATCCGACTGTAGAATTTGTAGTGGAAGAGATGTCGGCCGTAGAAGGGGCGGAAGCCGAGAAGCAAATTCGGCAATTCATTCGCGCTTTCGATCTGTCCACACCGCCACTGTTCAGGGCAGGGCTGATTGAACTTGCTCCGCAGCGTCACATTCTCCTATTCGACATGCACCATATCATTTCGGACGGAACGTCAATTGGCATTATGATCGAGGAATTCACAAGCTTATACAGTGGGAACGAGCTTGAGCCGCTTCGCATTCAGTACAAGGACTTTGCTGCGTGGCAGCGTTCCGAGGAGCAGATCGAGCAGTTGAAGAGCCAAGAATCCTATTGGCTGAGGCAAATGGAAGGCGTACTTCCTGTGCTTGAGCTGCCTACTGATTATGTACGTCCTGCTGTACAGAGCCATGATGGCGCGTTGTTCGAGTTCTCGATTGATCGTGAGCAGAGCCAAGACTTGAGGAATTTAGCCGCTGATACGAGAACGACCTTGTACATGGTGCTGCTAGCGGCATACACGATCATCCTCCACAAGTATTCAGGCCAGGAAGACATTGTTGTTGGAACACCGATTGCGGGTCGAACGCACGACGATGTGCAGCCACTTATCGGTATGTTCGTCAACACGCTGGCGATTCGCAATTATCCTTCTGGGTCTAAGTCTGTGCTTACCTACTTGGAGGAAATCAAAGAAACGACGCTGGGAGCGTTCGAGCATCAAGACTATCCGTTCGAGGAACTCGTGGAAAACGTGCAAATTTCGCGAGATATGAGCCGTCATCCGGTGTTCGACACGATGTTCGCCCTTGAGAATACAGAGCATCGGGAATTCGATCTGGATGGTCTTCAGGTAAAGCCGTACGGTGCTGAACATGGGATGGCTAAGTTTGATTTGAATCTGACCATAACAGAAGATGGCGATGGACTTTACTGCACCGTGGAGTATGCTACAGCATTGTACAATCGCTCGACGATCGCAAGGCTTTGCGGCCATTTCCTGCAGGTCGTTGGAAGCATGACTCATAATCCGCAAGCGGCAATCTCATCACTGCAAATGGTAACGATCGAGGAGAAGGCTGAGCTGCAATATGAATTCAATGATACGGATATGGTGTACCCAAGTGACAAGACGGTTCATGAACTGTTCGCGGAACAGGTGGAGAGGACACCAGATACTGTTGCTGTCGTCTCTGGCAGCGAGCAATTAAGCTACGGAGAGCTCAACCGTAAGGCGAATCAGCTAGCGTGGAAGCTGCGTGAGTATGGCGTGACCGCAGAGCAGCCTGTCGGCATTATTGTCGAGCGAACGCTGGATACAGTCGTCGCAGTGCTGGCAGTACTCAAAGCATCGGGCACATTCGTACCAATTGATCCCGAGTATCCTGAGACGCGTATTCGCTATATGCTGGCAGACAGCGGGGCTAAGCTGGTGTTGGCGCAATCGGAGCTGCCAGGGATTATTTCTGATGACGTCCGCTTAATTGATGTACGCGATGAGT
>NZ_JMDX01000392.1:0-3428 GCF_000935845.1 Paenibacillus sp. E194 | reverse complement strand
GCATGCTGTCCTGCTTACCCATCAAGACCTCGATCATATCGGGAGTCTACCTGATGTGGTATCAGCCAAGAACGGCCATCTCGAAGTGATAGCGCACCACGAAGATGCCCCCTACATAGAAGGCAAATATCCACTCATTAAGACAAGCCATGAAGCTATGGCGAAGCTTCTGCCGTTGCTGCCAGAAGAACATCGTCCTAAGGTCTTGGCCATGTGTGACATGCATCCATCAGCGAACATAACCCGATTGATTACGGATAATGAAGTTCTTCCTTACTGCGGCGGAATCCGCATTATTCACACCCCTGGCCATACAGCAGGGCATGTCAGCATCTATTTGGAGCGCAGCCGTATCTTGATAGCCGCCGACGCAATGATAAGTGTTGATGGAATGCTGCAAGGCCCCGTCCCACATGCGACGCTGGACATGGACAGCGCAATTCACTCTCTCTCCAAGCTGGCCAAATATCCGATTGACACCGTTATCTGTTATCATGGCGGTCTGTCCGAACAGAACATACACCACCAGATCCTGCAACTATCACATTCGTCGATAACGAAGCCATAATAAAGAGGGAAGCTAACCAACATCCTATTGTGGTTAGCTTCCCTCTTCTTTCCTTTTGAAATCAACACACCATACACTTTTCAAATCGGATAATGTAAAAATCATTCTGTTCTACCTCACTGGCTCCTACTCTTACATTTCCTGCTTGCTCATAGAAATATTGATTATTACGTATTGACCTTCACATCATGTCATCCTTTACACTATGTTTGTGGCCGCATTATGAAGGAGTTGGTACCAGCAATGCATATTCGTGAATTATCTAAGCTTACAGGAGTCAGTCTTCGGTCCCTGCGTTATTACGAGCAGAAGCATCTGCTGTCCCCCGCTCGTTCAGAGAATGGGTATCGCATATACGAAGACATCGATGTGGAGCGCGTTAAGATGATCCAGTTATTCTTGAAGCTTGGAGTTAGCACTGATGAGTTAGCGCGCCTTATTCAGAACTGTGAAGGGTTGCCAGGGCGTATCAGCAATAACAGCAATAATAGCAATCATCAAGCTGAATGCACTGCAGCATTTTATGAAGAACGACTTCAGGAGATAAGAGAACAGATTCAATTATTACGAGAAGCAGAGCGGCAACTAGAAAAACTAGTTACTCATTGGAAGCAACATATAACAGAGGATTAATATTGTAATTTGAGAAGAAATGAGGTATATCCTATGCTGTTTTTGGATCATGTTACACTTGCAGTACCTAATTTGTCTCAAGCAGTCCATCTTATTCAAGAGACTACTGGCATTATATTTTCGAAGCAAGTCATTCCGTTCCCTGGAACAATTGGGCAGGTTGCCTATTTAAGAGAGGGATTTATTGAACTCATCGCCTTAGAGGATTTAGAAGAAGCACAGAAGACGCCATTGGGCTCAGCATTCGCTGCATTTGCCTCTCAGCGTGCAGGGATTTTCGGAGTCGCATTAGAAGTTACAGGAGGGTTGCCTTCACTTATTGAATCTGCAAGAAGTCTAGGAATACCTTACATAGGACCTAACCATCAACTCGCTCCATTAGAAGACGGAACCAATATCTCTTTTCAGACGGCCTACATTGGACTACAAATGCCGTGGTTAATCGAGTACGAGCAATCGCGTGTTTGGCCTAGTTCATATACATTGATAGGAGTCGAAATTCAAACAACGAATATTGAAGAGGATCTATCTGTGTATTCCAGCGCCTACCAGCTACAAGCATCCATTGCAACAGATTCCGGCAGCCTGGATCGGATATTCTTGCTTGATCGTGGTTGGTTATCACTTCGTCATACCGATACAAATGAAACTTCAGGGTTTAACGCCGTTGTTTTGAAGAAGGATAGCGATACATTCCGTATTCTGTGTACATCTCAGGGTGTACAAATAACTTCGTAAGGATACTGGCTTCATAAGTCTCCTTGTTCGCCATCATAAATTCTATACTCGTTTTTTTGATTGATTTTATTCGAATTTATTTTGATCTAACTTTCACATAGATTGAATTTGGTGTATGATGGGTAATAGTGGAATTCAAGGAGGTATGATATGATCTTACGACGTCTCGCAATTGGGCTCGTTCTCATTGTACTTTCAGTATTGTATGTGTACATTTGGCAAAATGGAGATCTCCGCTCCTTATTCAACATCAATTGCTATTTAGGTTTAGGGTTGTGGGTAGTCGGTTCCCTTTTCTCGGGTCTATTCAGGGATGATACGAAGCTTAAATTTAATATGGGCCATATTCCAGAAGAAGACCATCGAAGAAATATTAAATTCAGCGGGACGATGTTTTTAATTGGGCTGCCGAGTATTATAACATCCATCATCATCTTTGCTTTTGTCCTATAAGCGAGCGGCTTAATCATCATATATAAGAAGAGAGGATGTTAGCCCCATCTACTTGGTGGGCACATCCTCTCTTTGTATTATAGATACATAACTGCGAATTGAGCGATTGAGTAGCGGTATAACTACACATAAACCTGGTTCAAATATTGCTCGAGCCTCTCCTTCACCTGTGGCCATTCCTCATCAACTATGCTGTACACATTCGAGTCGCGAATATACCCATCCTCCATCACCCGATGTCGGCGCAATTTCCCTTCGTATACGGCTCCTAACCGTTGAATGGCGCGATTCGAGCGCTCATTGCGCACATCTGCCGTCAGCTGAACACGAATCGTATGCAGCTGTTCAAAGCAATATTGCAGCAGCAAATACTTGCACTCTGTATTGATGCGAGTACGCCATACAGAAGGATGATACCATGTGCCGCCAATCTCGGCATATCGATGCAAGGCAGACAAATTCATTATTCTCGTTGCGCCAATAATTCGCTCTGTAAGCTGATCAATGACAACGAATGGATACTCAGTCCCCTTCTCGCGATTCAGAACAGCATCATGAATCACTCGTTCTGCATCCGCAAGACTGCGGATGGTGCGCGGCAAGTAGTGCCAAATATCAGGATGAGATGCTGCTTCATATAAATCTTCCTTATGTTCAGGAAGCATCGGGATCAGCTTAGCACTGCTCCCCGTCAGCTCGAACAATTGATTGTTCATTCGTATCCATTCCCCCGAAGGTCTGATAGGTATAGAGTGCAGTCTGTAACTTGTCTATGTATTGCTGCTCATGGCTTGAACACATAAATTGAATTGAAGGGCGAACTGACGTATCTGATGACTGCTTCAGCTGGTTTTCCTGCATTACTTGTGCTAGACGCTGCACGGTGCCATGGCTGCCGTCTATAAGCTGGATGTGATCAGGGATAATGTCTCTCAATATGTGCTTGTAATAGGGATAATGCGTACATCCTAACACAATCGTTCCATACTGATTCAAATCCAATCCAGCAAGCTTATGCACGAAGTACGTCTCCTAT
>NZ_JMDX01000391.1:0-3464 GCF_000935845.1 Paenibacillus sp. E194 | reverse complement strand
AAAGACGGCGGTATACGTACCGCCGTCTTTGTTATTCATTGTGTACCTTTTTGCAATTTATATTGGGCTAGCTGATGTCCTTGGTTTATGGAGTATAGATATCCATTGCCTGCATAATGATACTTCTGTCTGTCTTCGTCATTCGGATAATCATACATCGTTTGCAGGGTTTTGGCATTCAGCACCTTTTTCGCATTCTCTGTATGTACCTCGATTTGCTGATCTGGTGTTTCGAAAATAATGGCTACTGGGAGATCCACTTTCACTTCGGCTTTCGCGACAAGTCCTTTGGCATTGAACAAGTTCATTACCCCATCCGCGTATACAACATAGTTCTGTCCGATGGATTGAACTCGTGCATTTCCTGGAATGCTGCGTCCCCACAGTGTTTTCCCTTTAGCGTTCATCGCGATTAACTTATTTCCGCTCTTCGGTACATTCACACGGAGCAGAATATCGCCGTTGTTCATGACCCAGGTTGCTTCATCTACATAGGTAGCTGCCCCACTCGGAAGATTATAGATGAATAGCTTGTTTAATTTCGAACCATACACGGCTAACTTCGAACTCCCGATCTCCCCGATTTGAGACACCACATATTGACCGCCAATGACGTTATATATCTGTCCCAGTGCTACTTCAGCAAGCTTTTTGCCGTTAGCACTATAGGCATATGCTCGTGGTTTGCTTTTCGCTGAGGGTGCAACCTTTCTATCCGGGTCGATTAATAGAATCGTACCATCGTTCATCACATGCACGTCTTCGGCATTTGGGACGGGGATGGTCCAATTGCTTTTACCGGAGGCATTCACGGAGAATAATTTCGTTCCTTGACCATCTTTTACAAGGGCATATACCGAGCCTAACTTGCTATAAGCAATCTTCGTATTCCATGGATAAGGTGTTCCTTTTTGATAAAATGTGAAGGTCCATTTTGGCTTACCGGTGCTCTCATCTACGGCAGTGACAACACCTGCTTCCCATACTTTCGTTTGAGAGGCGATAAAAGTATTTGAAGCCAAATACACGGTCTTAGTGCTCGGAATATGATATGGCGCCTGAGTAAATTGATTTATCTCAGACAAGTCTTTTTGCCAACTTGGCTTCGGCAGCGGTTTGCTTATACTACTAGCTGAGACACTAGTAACAGCACTCAAGCACAATACAACTGCCAACAAGGCACTGCTCCATCTTTTGATCCTTTTGTTCGACAACATGATGTTTCACCACTCCTGTAATGTATGTAACTGCACGAATATATGAACATGTAGTATTTTAACACGGACTCTTCAAATTTTCAGGAAAAATTAAGTCTGTCAGGTAAATGTTCAACTGCTATTGACTGTCAGGCTGTTTGTATCCTGATAATCCTCAAGTAGTTTGGCGAGTGTCACCACTGTGTTGTTGTCAGGAGGCGGTCGGTACAATGTCACCTTAAGATCCGGAGCATCATATACCTGGAACGTAATATGCTCCATCATCATTAGCCCTGCCTTTGGGTGGAGCAATGATTTGGTGCCAATTGGGGTTCCCATGATGTCATGGCGAGGCCACCATTGTTGGAATTCCTTACTATGCTCGATTAATTCTTGGACAAGCTCTTTGTACCAATCCTCTCCTACGTAACATGTGCTGGTAGATCGGAATGAAGCAAGCAGCCGCTTCGCGTGACCCTCCCAATCGACCAGCAGCTCTCGGTAAGAAGCTGATCGAAAACAACGCCATACCGCATTGCGCTCTTTCCCATTCATGGCAGAAAAATCACCAAATACCGCGCAAGCAGCGCGGTTCCAAGCTAACACATCCCATTTATGATCGGTTACGTATGCAGGACAATCCGCCCAATGATCTAGAAAATGCTGCACAACGGTTTGAACATCCGCATGAATCATTTCCGGCTTGTTCGCTGCCGGAGGCTGCTTTAGAGCGAGTAGAAATAGATGATTCTTCTCTTCCGCGCTTAATCGCATAACCCGAAGCGCAAGCCATACTGGTGAGTATTCAATAACAACCCCCTTTCATATACCACTCCATCGATAAGAACTTTTTACTGGAAGTGAATACAAACTCCCTAACATAATTACCTATTTATGTTAATATAGTACGGAGAATAACAATGACATATGATGGATTTCGTAGTACACAACTTACATACTTCTGCATCCAAAATTAGAAGTAAAGGAGCCGTGCTTTCATGACGCAAAAAGGATATATTCCGGCTATGAAGTTCCATTGGTTAACCCCTGTATATGATCCGGTGTTAAAATGGGGTATGAAAGAGAACAAGTTCAAGACACATTTGGTTCAGCAAGGGAATTTGAAGCCAGGTCAACGTATTCTCGATTTAGCTTGTGGAACGGGCACATTGACGTTAATGTTGAAGCAAGCGCAGGGGGAAGTTGAAATTGTAGGGCTTGATGCTGATCCAGAAATATTGGCGATTGCGAAGAATAAGGCAGTACAGAATGAGGTGGACATTGATTTTCAGCAAGGAATGTCCACGGATCTCCCTTTTCCAGATGCCCATTTGGATCACGTTTTTTCAAGTCTCTTTTTCCACCATCTGACCCTCGATATGAAGCGCCGAACGATAGAAGAGCTGCATCGCACCTTGCGCCCTGGCGGGACGATTAACATCATTGATTTTGATAAACCGCAAAACAGTTGGATGAGGCTTGCCTTTTACCCGATTCAATGGCTGGATGGCTTCACAACGACCCGGGATCACGTCCACGGAATTCTTCCTGCATTGTACCAGGAATGTGGATTTGAGAATGTGCAGCAAACCGGTCAGTTTGCGACCATCTTCGGTACACTGCGCTCCTATCGTGCACAGAAGCCGTCAGTATAATGGCCACCTTATTTCCATAACATGTATGAAAATTGTTCTTGATTGTCTGATTCTATTTCTTCTTACTTTAATATAAGGAGGCTTTCTATGAAAAAGATGATCGATAAGAGAGTATTCATGTTGGCCATTGTACTAGTAACCATCCTTGTATCTCCTCTTACCGCCTTTGCTGCTTTAACCGCCCCATCGTTAACGGTTAGTTCTTCGAATGCAGCGTGTACCTTGAGCTGGAATGCGATTAATGGAGCTACAGGTTATGATATCTATCGCAACGGCAATTGGTATAAATGGACAAATACGTTGTCCTACGCTGATACGGGATTGACCAACGGATCGACCTATACGTATGCGGTTGCCGCGCAAAATGACAAGACTAGTCCTGTAGAGACATCCCCGCAAAGCGCCAGCAAAGCTTGCACGCCAACTGCCTCAGGCGGCAGCACATTGCCTGCCCCTACTTTAACGATAAGTGCATCGAATGGAACCTGCAGCTTAAGCTGGAATGCAATCAATGGCGCTACAGGCTACGACGTCTATCGCAACGGCGATTGGTATAAATGGATCAGCGCTTTGTCCTTTTCCGATACGGGATTGACGAACGGAACAACCTATA
>NZ_JMDX01000390.1:0-3486 GCF_000935845.1 Paenibacillus sp. E194 | reverse complement strand
ATAAACCAGCAGTATGCTGTCCAGTGGAAGGGAGTTGTTACGATGAGTTATCAGCATCCATCGCAAGAGGCGATCAAGGAGCTGCTGCGAAGCAGCACAAACATTGCAGTCGTCGGATTGTCAGACGATCCAACTCGCGTGTCCTATATGGTGGCGGAGGCGATGCAACGCAAGGGATACCGCATCATTCCGGTCAATCCGAAGGCGGAGAGCATCCTTGGAGAACAATGCTATGCTTCGCTGCGTGATGTACCGGATCATATCGACATTGTTAATGTGTTCCGACGCAGTGAATACTGTGCGGATATTGCTCGTGAAGCTGCAGCTGTTAACGCTGGGGCAATTTGGCTGCAGCAGGGGATCGTTAGTGAAGAGGCGGCTGCCATTGCAGAAGAGCACGGAATGACTGTCGTGATGGATTTGTGCATTAAGGTACTGGACTCGATTTTATTGCCGCATGGCAAGAGTGAGTCTGCTTCCACATAAAGAGTAAAGACGAAAGCCGGGCATTCCTAGTTGCTGCTGCGATGAAGGGGTCCGGTTTTTCGTGTGATAGGAGATAGAAGTGGCTACGAGAGAGGGACGCGGCTGTAAAATGCTTTGACAACAAAGCGTTGTGCCCTTACCATTCTTGGTAGAAGGGAGGATGTGCATTGAATCAATTAGGGCGATTGCAGCAATTGTCGCGTGCGCTCATGCAGCCGCTAATCGCACTTCCCGCCGCCGCGCTTGCGATAGCAATCGGCAATTTGCTTCACAGCGCAGGTTTGACGGATACTGCGGTACTATTTGAACTGACAGGGAAGACGGTGTTTTCTGTTCTTCCTTATATTTTCGCAGTTGGGGTTGCACTTGGACTGTCCAATAATGCCGGTGTAGCTGCACTTTCGTCCCTGCTCGGTATGTTTATTTTCAGGCAGCTGCTCGTCCAATGGCAAGCTACATTCGAGCCAACGATCCTCAACGGCATCCTGTTTGGGGTAATGGCAGGCTTCCTGCATGAACGGTTCAAAAACATAAAAATGCCAGAATATTTACAGTTTTTTGGCGGCCCAAGATTCGTCATTGCGATTACGATTATGTCTTCAATCCTGCTTTCCTGGCTGATGAAGCTGTTCTCGCCAATTTTACAGCAAGGGGTCATGTTTCTTGGCCAGGAGCTGCTTGCGATGGGAGGATTCGGGGTTTTTCTATACGGGGTTCTGCATCGGGTGTTAGTGGCATTTGGATTGCATCATCTGCTTAATAACGTATACTGGTTCCAAATCGGCTCCTATACGAATAGTGAAGGAATGACCTTCACTGGAGATTTGCCGCGGTTTTTCGCTGGAGATCCGAATGCTGGCATCTATATGGCAGGCATGTATCCCATTATGATGTTCGCACTTCCGGCTGTCGCACTGGCCATCGTGCATGAATCACGAGAGGACTTGCGCTCGAAGGTGCGCAAAACCTACTTTACGGCTGCCTGTGTGTCATTGTTGACTGGGATTACCGAGCCGATTGAGTTTGCCTTTTTATTCGCAGCGCCGTATCTATTCGTTGTTCATGCGCTGTTAACCGGAGCTGCAATGTGGCTGACCGCTGAGATTGGTGTGAGACACGGCTTCTCCTTCTCAGCTGGAGCGATTGATTATGTGATTAATTTCCACCAAGCAACGAAGGCGCTATGGATTATCCCGATCGGCATCGCGTTCGGATTCATTTACTATGTGGTGTTCCGCTTTGCCATTCAGCGCTTCCAAATTCCGACGCCAGGCCGAGTTGACGGTTCATTGCTTGATGATATGGCAGGAGATTTACTGCCGAGGGTGCCGCTTATTATTCGAGCGCTTGGTGGCAAAGATAACATCATTGATCTGCAGGCTTGTATTACGAGATTGAGATTGAGGGTTAAGAACGATAAGCTGGTAGATCGTCACGCGCTTCGTGTAATCGGTGCAGCAGGGGTCATTCGTCTTGGGGGCGGACATATTCAAGTGGTATTTGGAACCTACTCTGAGCTGATTAAGGACGAAATGGCAAAGCGCCTGCAGCGTGATCCGAATCAAATCTGGTTCGTGGCACCCGTACAGGGGCGGATGATACCAATCGAAGAAGTGCCGGATACGATATTTGCCAAGAAGCTTGTAGGTCATGGCGTAGCTTTCTATCCAGATAAGGGAGAGCTTGTATCGCCTGTGCGCGGACGCATCCGCCACATTTACCCTACGATGCATGCGATCGGCATAGAAACGCCGGAAGGGTTAGAAGTGTTGTTACATATTGGAATTGAGACGTCATCATTGAATGGCGCCGGTTTTCAAGCAGTAGTACAGGAAGGTGATGAAGTGAAACCGGGACAGCTGCTCATTAAATTTGATTTGCCGGAAGTGAAGAAGCGCTGCAAATCGCTTGCGACACCGATGGTGATTACGAACTCAGATACTGTCGCGTCATGGAGTATAGCGCCATATGCGCCTGTACGGAAGGGACAGACTTCAGTCATGTCAGTCATTATGCATGAACACGCGGTTGGAGGTGCAAGCCGATGACACAGAAAGTCCAAGGTATCGGTGCATCCGCAGGCATTGCCATAGGCAAGTCATTCGTATTGCCGACTTGGGAGTGGGATGTTCCTGAGGAAAAGATGGATCCAGCCGACTTAGCGCGTGAATTCGAACGATTGTATGACGGAATCCGTTCCTCGAAGCATGAGATAGAATTTATTAAGAGTGAAATTAAAGAAATGGTTGGCAGCGAAGAATCCAGCATCTTTGATGCGCACCTGGCCATTCTGGAAGATCCGATCTTCATGAATGAGATCCAAGGGATCATTCAGCGGCAGTATAAAGCAGCCGAGGTTGCGGTCAAGGAAGCGATCGATCATTTCGTAACGATGTTCGATCTGCTCGATGACGAATATATGAAGGAGCGGGCGCTGGATATCAAGGATGTTGGCAACCGACTGCTCAAGCATTTGCTGGGTGCACCGGAAATTACACTTCCGACGGACACACAGCCGTATATTCTTGTTGCGAAGGAGCTGTCTCCGTCACAGTTGGTTCATTTAAATCCGAAGAATGTGCTTGGCATTGTGATGCTTCAAGGCGGGAAAACCTCGCATTCGGCCATTATGGCTAGAGCGCTGGGCATTCCGCTTGTGCTTGGACTGGAAGGGAAAATTGCGAAGCCGATTCAGACTGGGGATACCGTCATTGTCGATGGGGAATATGGCATCGTACATATTGCTCCGCTGCAAGATGTGATCACTTGCTATGAAGCGCGGCGTGATGCCTATGTACAGGAAGCAGACGAGCTGCAGAAGATTGTATCCCTGCCAGCTGTCACACTCGATGACTTCGTTGTTCAACTAGGGGCGAATATTAGCTCTACACGTGAGCTGAATATTGCCGATCAGAATGGAGCGGAGGGGGTTGGTCTCTTCCGTACCGAGTTCATGTACATGGATCGTTCATATCCGCCTTCAGAAGCGGAGCAGTTTAC
>NZ_JMDX01000389.1:0-3496 GCF_000935845.1 Paenibacillus sp. E194 | reverse complement strand
TGCTCGATCCTCCGCTGCATGAATTCTCCCGAATCTTGAGGAGCTTACAGAGCGATTGGATGCACTTCGCTCCTCGGGGCAAGAAGAACGTGAGCAGGAATATGAGCGCAAGGAGCTTGAACGGATGATCCGCCGAGTTCGGGATCTCGAAGAAACGAATCCAATGCTCGGACAGCGTGGCTGTAGACTTGGAATTATGTTCCCCGAAATTTATGAGATGCAGGTAGAAGCAATATTCCAAGCTGTGCTGCGTTGTCTTCGTGATGGTGTTGCAGTTCAGCCCCAGATTATGATCCCACTTGTCGGTCACGTTAATGAACTGCAATTCCTGCGTAACATTGTCGATCTCGTGGCGGAACAGGTATTGGGTGAAGAGAGACGTAATTGCATGTATAAGGTAGGAACGATGATCGAAGTGCCTCGCGCGGCATTAACAGCAGGCGAAATTGCTCGTTCTGCGGATTTCTTCTCCTTCGGTACGAATGATCTGACACAAATGACATTTGGCTATAGTCGAGATGACGCGGAGGGGAAGTTCCTAACGCATTACGTGGAAAATAAGCTGCTTCCACATAATCCATTTCAAGTGCTGGATACAGAAGGTGTTGGCAAGCTGATTGAGATGGCGGTCAATCAAGGACGCTCTGTTAACCCGACGCTCACGACCAGCATTTGTGGGGAGCATGGTGGCGACTATGAATCCATTATGTTCTGTCATCAGATCGGCTTGGATTATGTTAGCTGCTCTCCATATCGGCTTCCAGTTGCTCGCATTGCAGCGGCACAGGCACAGATACGTCTGGGAGGCGCATTAAGGCGACAAGCAGAATCACATGCAGGAGAACGGCCAGCAGATCAATCATCACAAGAAGCAGCGGTATGATTAGCTTGACCTTATAACCCTGCGCATGACTTACGGGGCGGAGTGCGTGAACTTCTGCAATCGGGAGTTACGCACTTTCCGCCCGAAATGCTATAATCTTGTCAGAAGATGAACAGAATCCTACGTATTTTACGTATGGACAGGGATCGTGATACAAAGCGGCCTTTATAGCATGGAACGGAGGGATGCGCTATCGAACTAACAACGAGACAGTTAGAAATTATTAAAATCGTCAAAAAGCATGCCCCCATTACGGGAGAACAAATCGCGGAGATGTTGACGGTCAGTCGACCTACGATTCGTGCGGATCTATCCTTGCTGGTCATGCTCGATTATATTGCAGCAAAGCCCAAGGTAGGCTATTTTCTCGGGGAGAAGGCGGAGAAGAAGGAGTCGGATTCCTACGTCCTGCGCAACATGAAGGTCGGACAGGTTCAGGGCATGCCAGTTGTGGTTGATGTGAAGACGACGGTACAGGATGCGGTTGTCACCTTATTCTTGGAGAACATCGGCAGTCTAATTGTAACCGATGAAGGTGGCAAGCTTGCAGGTGTCATTTCGCGCAAGGATTTGCTTAAGGTTACATTAGGCAATCCGAATGCGTCCTCGATGCCTGTCAGCATGGTGATGACCAGACAACCGAATATTGTAACGATTACGCCAGAGGAATCTGTATTGGAAGCTGCGCGTAAAATGATACATCACCAAGTAGACAGCCTTCCGGTCGTATATTACCCAGAGAATCGTTCTGATCTGGAGGGTAATGTCGTAGGACGAATTACGAAGACGACGATCATCAAGCTGATGCTCGACAAAGTAGACCAGGATTAGCAGGGGGACGAAGCGTATGGGGAACGCGTCATATACGATAACCGTGTGTTCAGATTCCGTCGGGGAGACGGCAGAGGCTGTAGTGAAGGCGACAATACGCCAATTCGAAGCGCCGCAAATCAGGATTAAGCGTTATATGAATGTACGCAATGAAGAAGAGCTCCGCATGTTGATGGAGGAGGCTGCCGAATCCGGAGGGTTTGTCGCGTATACGCTCGTTCAGCCTGAATTGCGGGAAGCCATTAAAGAGCATGCAATCCGTCTAAATGTTCGAGCTGTGGATGTTATGGGGCCGATGATTCAAGCTTTCGTCGATACGTTTGCGGATCAGCCGAAGCGAATGCCAGGATTGCTGCATCGTTTGGATGCCGATTATTTTCAGCGCGTTGAAGCCGTGGAGTTCGCTGTCAAGTGTGACGATGGCAAGGATCTGCATGCGATCTTGAAGGCGGATATTGTGCTGTTAGGGGTCTCTCGCACCTCCAAAACACCATTAAGCGTCTTCTTGGCTCATAAGGGGAAGAAGGTTGTCAATTATCCGGTAGTGCCTGAAATCCAGCCGCCGGAGCACCTGTACAGCATCTCCCCAAGTAAAATAATCGGTTTGACGATGAACGCTGAGCATCTATTGAAGATCCGTTCTGAGCGGCTGAAGACGATGGGGCTTCCTGTCTTAGCCAGATATGCTTCGCTCGATCGCATCGTCGAGGAATTGGAATATGCCCGTTCATTGTTCGACCGATTAGGTTGCCCTGTCATCGATGTGACGGATAAAGCAATTGAGGAAACTGCAGGCATTGTCATGGATTTGATTACGTGAGTGAAATCAACTTGTCGTAGATAAAAGGGAGAGAAGTGGAGATGGATCGTCAGCTAGCTCTGGAAATCGCACGTGTTACAGAGGCAGGCGCTCTGGCGTCAGCCTCCTGGATCGGCCGGGGTGACAAGCATGGCGCGGATTATGCCGCTACCTCTGCTATTCGGGAAATGTTCGATTCCGTTCCGATTAACGGGACGGTTGTAATCGGTGAAGGTGAAATGGATGAGGCGCCAATGCTCTATATTGGAGAGAAGGTTGGGAGCCGCTTCGGGCCGGATGTTGATGTCGCAGTAGATCCGCTAGAAGGAACAGAAGTTGTCGCGAATGGATTGAATAACGGCATGTCAGTCATCGCTATTGCGGAGAGAGGCAATCTTCTGCACGCTCCAGATATGTATATGCAGAAGCTTGCCGTAGGCCCGCTGCTCGCAGGCCACGTCAATTTAGATGATCCGATCGAGGTAACACTGGAGAAGTCCGCAGCAAGGCTGGGCAAGTCTGTAGAGGATCTCACGGTCATGATTCTCCAGCGAGATCGCCATCGTGAACTTATTGAAGCCCTACGCAGCAGTGGAGTTCGGATTAAGCTGCTTGATCATGGGGATGTATCCGGTGCGATTGTACCGGCAATTATCGAGAGTGGCGTTGATCTGTACGTCGGTTCTGGCGGAGCACCGGAAGGCGTGCTGGCTGCAGCAGCTCTCCGCTGTCTTGGCGGAGAAATGCAGGGTCGGCTCATGGTGCAGAGTCGGGAACAGCTAGAGCGCTGCAAGCGGATGGGGATTCGACACCCTGATGCATTGCTTCGAATGGAACAGCTTGTAGGTTCGGGCGACATCATATTTGCAGCGACGGGCATCACGAATAGTGACTTGCTGAATGGGTTACGTAACTTACCTGGTCAGCGTGTGGAGACGCATTCGGTCATTATGCGTGCGAACACAGGAACCTATACGGTACTT
>NZ_JMDX01000388.1:0-3510 GCF_000935845.1 Paenibacillus sp. E194 | reverse complement strand
TAGCAGGACGGTACGAATATGATTATGTGGGGAATGTTCAGACTGCCTACGACGGTAATAACAACGTGACAAAGTACGAGTATGATGTACTAGGACGCCTGATCGCCGTTACAGATGCCGAAGGAAAGACGACACGCTATCGGTATAATCTGTCGGGGAATATGGTCGAGATCAGGTATGCGGACGGAAATACGGTTGAGAAACGATACGATGAAATCGGCCGACTGCAGCAGCAGATCGATCCGATGAAGCAAAGCAAACGTTTCTATTATGACGGCAATGGAAACGTGATCAAAAGCATCGACCGGAAAGGACAGGTTCAACAGTTCGAGTACAGTAACCGCAATTTCCTGAATACGGTCGTTGCTCCGGACGAGAGGATTTCGTACAGCTACGACGCGACGGGCAAGCGGACAGCAATGACGGATCAGACGGGCACGACAGCTTATGCCTACTATCCAACAGGAGAATTGGCATCGATCACCTATCCGGATCAGACCAGAATCAATTACGATTATGAAATTAGGGGATTGCGTACAGAACAGACCGTTACGGCCGGGGGCTATAAGCTCACGCAACGAATCGGGCACCTTGGCATCCTGCCGAACCCAACAAGTATGGCCGTCTTAGATGGTAGCGGCTCGCAGCTCACACAATTTGAATACAAATACGACGGCTCATATAATCGCTTGACGGAGTTGAAATCGACGCAAGGATTCTTGGAGAACTATGCGTATGATGGCTTTAATCTAGCAGGCATCCAGCAGAAGCAAGGAGATGCACTGTTTGGAAACTATAGCTACACCTATGATAACAACCGAAATATCACGGACAAAAACGATAATGGAGCAGGTTATCAATTTAGCTACGATAAGCTGAATCGAATCAAGACATCAAGCCAGTTCAATGAAGCCTATGCGTACGATCAACGAGATAACCGAAGCACCCTGCAAAGCGATCAGGTACCGAATATCAAGGGAGCCAGCTACGCGTACGACAGCCGCAATCGTCTGACTCAAGTGATGACAGAAGACGGCAAAGCCGTCATCTACCGCTACAACGGGGATAACCTGATGGTAGAACGCACCGAAGGCGGTGTAACGACCCGTTATTACTATGACGACAGAGCGAAGATAGTAGCAGAAGGAAGAGTAGAAGGCAACGGCAGCGTCACGATTACATCAGCATATGTCCATGATTCGAACGGCAAGCTTCTGGCCCGCCAGGTACCAGGTCAGGGTATGCAGTACTACGTATCCAACGGGCACGGAGATGTTACGGAAATTCGGGATGCACAAAGCAATGTACTGAACCGCTATACGTACGATATCTGGGGCAATCCATTGGTTCAGGAGGAGCGAGTCCCGAACATTTTCCGCTACTCAGGTGAATACTGGGATGCGACAACGAATCTGCAATATTTGCGCGCAAGATGGTATGATCCAAGTATAGGACGGTTTATTAATGAGGATACGTATGAAGGGGAACTCGGGAATCCATTGAGTTTGAATTTGTATACGTATGTAGCTAATAATCCCCTAACTCGTTGGGATCCTAGTGGTCACGACTATAAGCTCCCTAGCAGTAAGCAATTTAGCAGGTTGACTAAAAATAGTTCGTATGTAAATAGCGTTAAATGGTTCTTTGATAACTTATCAATAAACCAGTACAGCGGATATGATGGTTTATTAAACGAACTACAAAAAGATAATCTTCAATTGTTAAAACAAGGGTACGCTGTTGGAGATAAGAGTATTAGAGCAGTCTCTGAAATACAAGGACTAGCATTAAGAAACGATGGTTGTAGTTATCTAACAAATGGATGCAAGGGTGGTAGTGCTTTAATTACAGGGCACGGTGACGGATACTTAAATATCGCTTTGTTTAATGGAAAATCTAGAACAAACTATATGGTTACAAAGACAGGGATGTATGAGTGCAATTGTTTTACAGCAGGAACTAAGGTATTAACTGAGAATGGTGAAAAAGCCATTGAAGAAATTGCTGTGGGTGATATGGTTCTAGCGAAAAATGATTTGACAGGTGACATAGCATACAAAGAGGTTTTAGGATTATTTCAAAAGCAAGCAAATGAGATTTATTATATTCATGTTGGAGAAGAAGTTATTGAGGTTACTGGAGAACATCCGTTTTGGTTAAATGATGTAGGATGGACTTTGGTAAAAGACCTAAAAGTTGGAGATCTCCTTTTAGCAAGTGATGGTAGTACCAAAAGTATTGAGCAGATTAATAAAGCCGCGGTACACACGACTGTTTATAATTTTGAGGTTAAGGATTACAATTCATATTTTGTATCAAACCTTGGACTATGGGTACACAATTGTACTGTTACTGAAGGAATGATTCGTAGTGCACTTGCAAATGCTGATTTGAAAGCTCAGCAAGTTGCTGTATCGCTTCCCGTAATACAAGCATATGTGGATATGGCATTGAGAGGACAAACGGCACCAGCGATTAAGGTCGACAACGGTATTTTGGTAGATGGGTATCATCGTTATATAGCTGGTCTAGTAATAGGTCAGATACCGGCATATAGACCATACCCGGGTGGAAATCCATCGAGAGTAATTCCTTGGGAAAGTCTGAAGATAGACCCTGAGGACTGGGGCAATAGATAGGAGGCAAACAATGATAAAAGTATTTAGTCATGCGTTGGATGAACCCATAATAATTAATCTTGATACGCTTGATAATGCGATATTAGATGAATTTAATTTTCATCGGGCAATCCTCAACGAGCAATCTTTAATTAATGCGAGTCTTGTGAAGGCAAACTTGCGGAATGCTGAGTTAAATGGCGCTAATCTTAGTAACGCTAATTTTTCTGATGCTTCGATGATAATGTGCAGCCTGGATGCGGCTAATTTGAATAAGGCAGTATTGCATAGAGCGAGGTGCAATCATGCAAGTTTTAGAAAAACTGAATTAAGTTTTGTTGATTTTACAGATGCGCAAGTAAAGAATGCTTGTTTTGAAGACGCAATACTTCTTGGGGCAAATATGAATTGCATCGGGTTAGGTGAAGCGATTTTGAACGGCGCGAAGTACAATAAATTAACAATTTGGCCTAAGGGATTTGAGCCCGAACTTTTCGGTGCAATACTGCAAACAGATTAGCAGAACCTATGAATACAGAGTACGGATATAGAAAAAATTCAAGATTGGAAAAATCTAAAGGACTACTTGGTCTGTAAGGGGCAGTAAAAACTGATAAACCACATGCGAGTGTGAACTGTAACCCCATTTATGGACAGTATTAAAAGGCGGTTACCATAGTCTTAAGCAGTTAGAAGGTGGCTTCTGAATTCATCAGGAGTCATCTTCTTTAATGTCCATTGGTAGCGTTCAGAATTGTAGCGGGTCATGTACTCATTGACCCGTAGACGCAGCTCTTTAAGAGATTTACAGTCCTTGTAGTTAAGCTCATCTTTCATATGGCCAAAGAACGTCTCCATGGACGCATTGTCCCAGCAGTTTCCCTTACGAGAC